>CAZCIJ010000190.1:0-6590 GCA_964498265.1 uncultured Gaiellales bacterium
GCTGGCCGCGAGCACGACACCCGCCCCGACGATGACGGGCCGCCCGCGGAGGTCGGGGTTGTCCCGCTGCTCGACCGACGCGAAGAAGGCGTCGACGTCGGCGTGCAGGATCCTGGCCTCGCCCATACGAACGTATGTTCGCATATCGGCCACCGGGCGGGCGAGAGCGGGAGCGCTTCGTCTACCGATGCTGCGCGGTGGACGCCCGCGAGAGCTGCGCCAGCTCGACGCCACGCGACTCGAGCTCCCTGCACGTCGCCCGAGCCCGCGCCGCCGATCACGAGCGTGCCGGCGCCCGCCGGACGCGGCGGCGCGTGGTCGCTCTCGGGGGCAGAGTATCCGCCGTGGAAGCCTGGCCCGGCTCGACCGAGGAGCTCGTCGCGGAGCAGACGGCGCTCGCGGCCGCGACGCCTCCGCCGTGGCGGGCCACGCTGGCGCCGGCCGTCGGGGCCTGCTTCGTCTGCTTCGAGCGCGGCACCTCCGGGGCCGGCCGGGCCGGAGACCGCGCCTGGGCGGCGGCGGCGCTCGGCCCGACCACGGCTGTCGTCCTCGGGGCGGCGGGCGCGCCGTACGAGCCGGGGCTCCTCGCGCTGCGCGAGGGGCCGCTGCTCGAGGCCGCAGTCCGAGCGCTGCCCCGCGCCCCCGACGTCCTGCTCGTGAACGCGACCGGCCGCGACCACCCGCGACGAGCGGGGCTCGCGCTCCAGCTCGGCGCCGTCCTCGGCGTCCCCAGCGTGGGCGTCACTCATCGCACGCTCCTCGCCGCCGGAGCGTGGCCGGAGGACGTGCGCGCCGCGCGGAGCCCGCTGGTGCTCGCGGCGGAGGTCGTCGGCTACTGGCTGCGCACGCGTCGCGGGAGCCGCCCGCTGGCCGTTCATGCCGCCTGGCGCACGAATCCGGAGGTCGCGGCCGAGGTCGTGCTCGCGTGCTCGGGGATCTGGCGCACGCCGGCTCCGCTGCGCCGTGCTCGCGAGGCGGCGCGCTCAGCGAGAGCCGCGGCGGCGTGAGCCGGCGGCGGTCAGCCGCCCGAAGCAGACGGAGGCCGGGGAGCCCAGCGGAGGCGGCTTCACGCCTCGTCCAGGAACTCGCTCACGAGCCGGAAGGTGCGGTCGAGCTGCTCGAGCTGCGGGACGTGCCCGCACGCGTCGATCAGCTCGACTCGGCTGCCGCGGATGCGCTGCCCGAACTCGCGTGCGTACCCGGCGTCGACGAGGCGGTCCTGCTTGCCCCAGACGATGAGGGTCGGGATCTCGATCCGGTGGATTCGCTTGGCAAGCCCCTTGTCGGGGACGGGCCAGACGAACTTCGCGGTGCAACCGATCGTCCACGCGAAGCTGGCGATCGCGGCGACGGCCGCATCGGGATCCTCCGGCGGGGTCAGCGCCGCCTGCGCGGCCGGGCCCGCGGGATCGAAGAACAGCAGCGCGGGAAGGTCCTCGGGCGCGGTCATGGCCCAGTTGGCGACGGGCAGGTCGTCGCGCCACAGCCCGATGGGGTCGAGCAGGACGAGCCGGCTGGCGAGCGAGGGGAAGCCCGCCGCGAGCTCGCAGCCGAGCATGCCCCCGAACGAGCTGCCGACGATCGCCGGCAACTCGAGCCCGAGCCTTCGGACGGCCTCTTCGTAGAGGAGGACGAGGTCCCAGAGGTCGTCGACCTCGGCGATCGCCCTGCTGTCGTCGGCCGCCGTGCCCGGCACCTGGGGTGCGTACACGGTCCGCCGGCCTGCCAGCTGGTGGAGGAAGGGGTCCCACACGAGGCCGGCCGCCGGGTGGAGGTACAGAAGCGGAGGGCCGCTGCCGGCGACCTGGACGCGAAGCTCGACGCGTCCGTCCCAGACCGGGACGATCTCATCGCGGATCTCGAGCGCCGTCGTGGCCATCAGACGCCGACCGCCTCGGCGCTCGGGGCCCGGCCGGCGACGCCCGTCGGCCACCACTCGTGCTCCCAGCCCTCCTCGTCCCAGATGCTCCTCAACCCGGGGAGCACCTCCTCGGCGAAGAGGCTGATGCTCTTCAGCACCAGCTCGTGCGGCATACCGCCCATCTCGAGCATGACGAGGAGGTTGCCGATGCGGAACTCTCGCGCGAAGGCCGCGATCCGGTCGCGCACGGTTGCCGGGCTCCCGACGATCACGGCTTGGGACTCCAGGAGCTCCTCGAAGGTGATGTCGTGCAGCTTCGCGCCCAGCCCGAGGTCGCCCGGGTCGCGGAGCAGCGCCTCGACGCCCGCCTTCTCGATGTAGCCGGGCAGGCCGAGGAACTGGGCGGGGATGCTGCCGACTCCCTGGCGGAAAGCGGTCTCGAAGTACGGGCCGTACTCCTTCTCCGCGCGCTCGTCCGTCTCGGCAACCGCGCACGACTGCACGAAGCCGACGCGGTACGGATTCGCAGGCTTGCCACGCTCCTCGGCGATGCCCCAGAAGCGATCGAAGATGCGCCTCGCCGTGAGCGTCGCCCCGAACCAGCTCAGGTAGACGAAGGCGTAGTCTCGGTCGAGCGTCCAGCTCATCGTCCCCGGGGTGCCCGATCCCGGCACCCAGACCGGCGGGTGCGGTTGCTGGACGGGACGGGGCCACGGGTTGACCACCGCGTACTGGGAGTACCGTCCGTTCCAGGGAAACGGGGCGCTCGAGCCCCAGGCCTTCATGACCAGGTCGTGGCCCTCGCGGTAGCGGTCCCGGGTCTCCACGGCGGGGATCCCCTGGTTGATGTTCGCGTCGTAGCTCAGTCCCATCGGGAACCCGGCGACGAAGCGCCCGCCGCTCATGCAGTCGAGCATCGCGTACTCCTCGGCGATGCGCAGCGGCTCTCTCGTCTTCCCGAGCGAGCGCCCGATCAGGATGAGCGCCCGGTCGAGCTCCTCCTCGCGGATGGTGTTGGCGAGGACGGCCGCCGGCAGGCTCGGGTTGGGCGTCATGTCGTAGGACGCCTGGCCGTGCTCCGTGATCGCCACGCCGTCGTAGCCCAGCCGCAGGCCGTGGAGCATCTCGCTCAGGTACCAGCGATACGAGTCGTACAGCCGCGCGGGCTCGACGAGCTCCGCATAGGGCGCGGTGACGACCGACGAGTCGTAGCGGCGCTCGAAATCGCCCGGCAGGAAGCGGTAGGGAGCCTGCTGGAACAGAGCGACCTTCACGGGACCTCCTTCCTCGTCCGGGCGATCCTACGCGGATCGCGCGAGGAGCGTCAACAAGCCCTCCGAGCGCGAAGATATTTTCGACGCTTGACAGGATATTTTCTTCCGCTGCGTTCGAGCCCGCGCCTCGACGTCTGGGGGAAGACTTCCACGGGCGTGTTGCGGGGACGAGATGCCGGAGCCCGGCGACCGCCGGCCCGGTCCTCCGATCAGGCCGCGAGCTCGAGCGCCGCGTCGACGACGCGGCTCGGCGTCGGGATCGCGGCGTCCTCGAGCGGGCCCGCGAAGGGCATGGGGATGTCGGGCATCGACACGCGGCTCGCCTGGATCGGACCGGCGAGCTCGACGGCGGCGGCGATCGCCTCGCCGCCGTAGCCGCCCGTCGGCGGCCCCTCCTCGACGACGAGGAGGGTTCCCGTCCTCTCGGCGGAGCGCGCGATCGTCTCGCCGTCGAGCGGCCGGAGCGAGCGCAGATCGATCACCTCGGCCTCGATCCCCGAGGCGGAGAGCTCGTCCGCGGCGCGCAGCGCGACGTCGACCATCGCCATAGCGCCCACGATGGTCATGTCCGTGCCGGCGCGGACGATCTTGGCCTTTCCAATCGGCAGGAGGGCGTCCTCGCCCTCGCCGACCTCGCCCTTGTTCCCGTAGAGCTTCTTATGCTCGAAGACGATCACCGGGTTGTCGTCGCGAATCGCTGCCTTGGTCAGGCCCTTCGCGTCGGCCGGCGTCGCCGTGCAGACGAGCTTGAGGCCGGGCTCGCTGAGGAACCACCCGACCGGGGTTTGCGAGTGGCAGGCCCCGAAGCGCGCTCCCCCGCCGACGGCGGAGCGCACGACGAGCGGCACGCAGCCCTGGCCGTTGGACATGTACCAGTACTTCGACGCCTGGTTGACGAGGGTGTCGACGACGAGCCCGAGGAAGTCCGCGAACATGATCTCGACGACAGGCCGCAGGCCCTTCACGGCGGCGGCGAACGCCGCGCTCGTGAACGCCAGCTCGGAGATCGGCGTGTCGACTACCCGGTCGCGACCGAAGCGATCCACCAGCCCGGGCGTCACGTTGAACACGCCGCCGGGCTCGACGTCCTCGCCCATGACGAACACGCTCGCGTCGCGCTCCATCTCCTCTGCGAGCGCGTCGCGGACGGCTTCCCGGTAGGTGACCTCGGCCATCCTCAGCTCTCCTTGTAGGCGCTCGACGGATTGACGATCGCGAACGGCGCGGCGCGCGCGCGCTCGACCGCCTCGTCGAGCTCCGCCTCGGCGCGCTCCCGGATGCGCTCGACGCTCGCGCCGTCGAGACGCTCCGCCAGCCGAGGCAGCGGGTCGCGCGAGAGCCACTCGTCGACCTCCTCCTGCGGCCGGTACTTGCCGGCGTCGACGCGCGAGTGGCCCTTGTGGCGGTACGTCTTCGCCTCGAGCAGCGTGGGCCCGTCTCCTGCTCGGGCCCGCGCGATCGCCGCCGCCGCCGCCTCGCGCACCGTGAGCACGTCGTTGCCGTCGACGACGTCTCCCGGGAAGCCGTACGCCGCAGCTCGACCGGCGATGTCGGCGCCCGCGGTGACATGGAACATGGACGTCCACTCGCCGTAGAGGTTGTTCTCACAGACGTAGACGACAGGCAGCTTGCGCGTCCCCGCGAAGTTGAGGCACTCGTGGAAGTACGCCTGGTTCGCGGCGCCGTCGCCGAAGAAGGCGACGGCGACCGTCCCGTCGCGCTTGAGCTGGGCGGCCAGGCCCGCTCCGGTTGCCGCCGCGATCGAGCCGCCGACGATCCCGAAGCAGCCGATGAGGCCGTGCTCGAGGTCCATCACGTTCATCGAGCCGCCGCGACCCGCGTTCGTCCCGGTCTTGCGGCCGAGCAGCTCGGCGAGGAGCGCCGTCTGATCCGTGCCGAGCGCGATCGCCGCCCCGTGGCCGCGGTACGTCGCGGCAACGGTGTCGCCCGGCTCGAGCACGTCGCATACGCCGACGGCGACGGCCTCCTGACCCTGGTAGAGGTGCGTGGTGCCCTCGATCTCGTTGTTCAGGAAGAGCCGGTGGACGGCGTCCTCGAGCAGCCGGATGCGGAGCATGCGCTCGTAGAGGCTCTCGAGGTCGGCGGTCCCCGGCGGTTGGGCGGCGTGGGTGGTCTCGACGGACATGGCTGGACGTCTCCTCAGCGTGCGTTGTCGCATGTATCAGGTCTCCGCCACGTGAGAGTATGCCCTGCGATGGATGGGGGCAACCCGTCTCGGAGCTCCGCCGCGTGAGAGCGGTCGTCTTCACGGGAGCGGGCGGCAACGAGGTCGTGGAGCTCGTGGAGCGCGACGACCCGAGTCCGGGGACCCAGGACGTGGTCGTCCGCGTGCGGTACGCAGGGCTGAATCCTGCCGACACGATGCAGCGCTCGGGGCGCTACCCGCCTCCCCCGGGCAGCCCGGCCGACGTCCCCGGCCTCGAGGTGGCGGGAACTGTCGAGGCGTGCGGGGAGGGCGTCATCTCGTGGCATCCCGGGGACCGGGTCTTCGGACTGGTCGGCGGCGGCGGGCTCGCCGACCGCGTCGTCGTGCACGAGCGCTGCGTTGCGCGTATCCCGAACACGCTCGACGAGCGCGAGGCGGCCGGCGTTCCCGAGGCCTTCATCACCGCCCACGACGCCGTCTGCTCGCAGGCGGGGCTGCGCCCCGGCGAGACGCTTCTCGTGCACGGGGCAGCGGGCGGCGTGGGCAGCGCCGCCTGCCAGATCGCCCTCGCCATGGGCGCCCGCGTGCTCGGGGCAGTCCGCTCCGAGAGCGCCCGAGCGGCGGTCGAGGAGCTCGGCGCCGAGGCACTGGACGGCGAGGGATTCGCGACGGCGGCCCTGGAGCGCACGGGGGGACGCGGCGCCGACGTGATCCTCGAGCTCGTCGGCGCTCCGCACTTCCCGGACAACGTCCGCGCGCTCGCGACGGGCGGACGCATCGTCGTGGTCGGGATCGGCGCCGGCCAGGAGGCGACCCTGCCCCTCGCGGCGCTCATGCAGAAGCGCGGGCTGGTGCGCGGGACCGTGCTGCGTCCGCGGCCGCTCGAGGAGAAGGCCGCCGCCGTGCGGGCCTTCGAGCGGGAGGTGGTTCCGGCCCTCGCCTCGGGCCGGATCCGGCCGCTCGTGGACTCGGTGTTCCCGGCGCAGGACGTCACCGCCGCCTTCGATCGCCTCGACGGGCGCGGGAAGGTCGGGAAGGTCCTGATCGAGTTCTGACGTGGGGGAACCCCTGGTTCCCCCACGGACCCCCTCCTTCCGCGCGCTCCTGAGCGTTCCAGCGGCTGGCGGAGCCGGCAGCTCGAGAGCCGCGTCCGCGGTCGCCCGCCGTTCGCCGAGCCTCCCGCCGGGCAACGCGGGCGGGAGAGGGCCGAGCCCTCTCCCGCCCGCGTCGAACCCAGAGGTACCGGCGGCGCATCCTTGCGGCCCAGATCCTGGAGAATCTGTCGCAA
>CAZCIJ010000191.1:0-6586 GCA_964498265.1 uncultured Gaiellales bacterium
CACCGTGTGCAGGCCCCCAGCCGGGGGTGCGAGGCATTCGGAATCAATCATCTAGTGCGGGCTCTCATGGCGTTTGACTCGAAACACTCGTAGCTTGGAGGCCGCACGAGAGGCTCGTTCTCTCCCCGCTCATCACCTCCTTGCCGTCACGTGACTGCTCTGCGCCTCCCCCAAGGCGGGTGAGCCGCTCCTCGAGCGTCGACAGCGCGGCCTCCGCGCGCTCCGTCGCGCCTCTCTCCCGCTCCAGCCAGGCCTGCCCCTCGCGCAGGAGTGCCCGCAGCTCACCGAGCAGCGCCGCACGCTCAGACCGGGCCTCCTGGAGCGCCGCGATCCGCTCGAGCCGCCGGAGCACCTGCCGCGCCTCGTCCATGCACCGACGGTACCGGGCGCGAGAGCACGAGACTGTGACGGAGCGTACCGGTCTCGCACCGCGTTCGTTGAGAGAGACGCAGGACCGCCGAGCCGGTGCTCAACCGGCGCTGAGCACTCGCGCTGCGGTCGTCACCTGCGGGCGCGGCCGCAGACCGAGCAGCGCGTCGTCCAGGCTCGCGATGAGGGCCTCGCGCGACTCGGCCAGGAGCGCCTCGACGAGCGCTCGCCGCACGGCATCCTCTGCCCGCGGGCCGGGGCCGTCGCCGTCGAGGAGCCCGCGAAGCGCGCGCAGGAGCTCGGTTCGGTCGCGGGCCGTCTCTCCGAGCAGGACAGCGGCACGGATGGCGGCGGCGAAGGAACCCTCCTCGCCGCCGAGGAGAACGACGAGCGCCTCCCGGAGCTCGTCCGCCCGGTGCGAGCCGCTGGCGAAGAGGGCGATCTCGAAGCGCTCGAGCGCCTCGAGCACGTCGGAGTCGGCCGATCCCTCGGTCAGCCGGCTCAGCAGCTCCGCCGCCAGCCTGCCTCGGAAGGGGTCGAGCCTGGTGGCCTCTCCGACGGGCACCTGCGAGGCGACGGGCGGTACCGCGCGGACGTTGTACGGGCGCCAGTCGAGCCGCTCGAACAGCACCGGCCCCGCGGCGATCGCACCTGGCGTCGCCAGGCGAAGAGCGCTGACCGCGCGGGCGATCTCGGCGGGCGCGTCGGGCAGCACCGGATCGGACGCCGGAAGGTCGCGCTCGATCTCGATGAGCAGCGCCCGGTCGATCTCCCGTCCGTAGTCGCGTGGCAGGAGGCGGCCGGCCTCTGGCCAGTGGGCCTGGAACTCCCCGCTCGCCGCCGGGCGCACGCGGACGCCGTCCGAAAGCTCGATCGCTCCGCCCGCCGTGAGCCCGACGAGCGGTGCAAGCGCCGCGTACGCCCGGCGATCGCCGAAGAGAGAGCGTTCGAGCTCCGCGTACGCGTGATCGAAGGCCTCGTCGCTCCAGTCGAAGCCGCCGCACCGCTGCGCCACCTGCTCGAGCAGGGGAATCAGGATCGTCCGGCGCAGCGCCTCGTCCTCTCCGGCGCGCTCGCTCGCATGCGCACGCGCGAAGATCCCGGCTGCGGTCTCGTCCTTCAGCGCCGCGAGGGCCTCGAGGGCATCCTCGCGCGTGCCCAGCCAGCCGGCTCGCTGCTCGATGAACGCTCCGACGAGCGGACGGTACTCGTAGAGCGTCGGACGGTTCGGGCCGGCGTGCTCCGCGAGGGTCACGGGAACGTCGGCCCCCGCGTCGAGCTCGGCCGCGAGCGCGAAGAACGATCCGAGACAGAAGTTCCGAAGCGCCCCGTACAGCCCGGGCGAGCGACGAACGGGACCGCGCATCACGCCGGACGGTTACGCTCTTCCGGCCGCGGTTCCTCCCTGGCAGGACGGGCACCAGTACGCGCTGCGCGCGTGCATCCCCTGGCGGCGCGTCGCGATCGGGGCCCCGCAGCGCGGGCAAGGCCGCCCGGCTCTTCGGTAGACGAGACGCTCCCGGCCTCCGTCTCGCATCGAGCGGGCCGCGTCCTCGAGCACGCGCGAGACCGCCGCGTCGTCGAGCTCCCGGAGCCGCGCCCACGGAGAGACGCGGGCGCGGAAGAGAGCCTCGGCCCGCCACCTGTTCCCGATCCCGGAGACGAGCCGCTGGTCGAGGAGGACCTCGCCGATCTCCCGCTCTTGATCGGTGCTGCGCATGCGGGCGAGCATCTCCGCGATCGGCGGCGGCTCGTCGAGAATGTCCGGGCCGAGACCCGTGAGCCCGCCGAGACCGAGCTCGAGCACGGGACCGTTCCAGAGCACCGCCTCGCTGTGAGACCCGCGCAGGACCAGCCAGGGCTTGCCGGCGCGCGCCGTCCCTGCCGGCACCAGCTGCCAGCGTCCGCGCATGCGCAGGTGGCTGCGGAGAACGACGCCGCCCTCGAAGGTCAGCAAGAGGTTCTTGCCCACGGCCTCGACGCGCTCGAGGCGGCGCCGGTCGAGGCGGGAGGCGATGTTGAGCGCGGCCGCGCGCGGATGCGGCGCGTCGACGGACACGATCTCCCCTTCGAGCGGTCTGAGCCGCTCCGCGGTCCGCCGGAGGCTATCGCCCTCTGGCATCCGGCCGGCGCGCGAGCACGAGAGCGTCGAGCGCGACCCGTTCGCCGCCATCCGCCGGCACGGGCCGCTCGACGCGCTCGGCCCGCTCGACCGTCAGACCCGGCAGCTCCGCTGCCACCTCGCCCGCGCTGAAGAGCACGCGCGGGTCCTTCGGCCCGCCGTACCCGTCGGTGAGGTTGCTCGCGTCGTGGCCGACGACGAGCACCCGGCCGCCCGCAGCAGCGGCGGAAGCGGCCCGTCCGAGCACCCGCCGCCGCTCCTCGGCGGGGACCTGGAGGTACAGGACGAGCACGAGGTCGTAGGCCGCGGGCTCAGGCTCGTAGTCGAGGACGTCTGCGAGCACCCAGTCGACGGCGACCCCCTGCTCCTCGGCGAGCCGGCGCGCCGTTCGAAGCCCGACCTCCGAGAAGTCGACGCCCGTGACGCGCCAGCCGCGCGCCGCGAGCCACACGGCGTTGCGTCCCGCCCCGCACGCGAGATCGAGCGCGCGACCCGGCGGCAGCCTCTCGACCTGCTCGACGAGGAACCGGCTCGGGACCTTGGGGTCCATGCGCTCGTCGATCCGCAGCTCCCATTTGCGATCCCAGTCGGTCGCGCGCATGGAGGAACGGTAGCTCGGGGCCGGCGCGCAGGCTCGAGCTACGCTCCTGCAGCCGCGGCCAGCGAGCCGCCCCAGCTCCGAGCGCGCTCAAGCTCGCCCTCCGCAGGCGGCCCTTCCGCGTCCTGGACGATGAAGCTCTCCGGGGCGACCGCGAGCTCGTACCCCGAGCGGCGCAGGCGGCGCGCGATCCCCTTCGAGGCCGACCCTGTCTTCATGCGCGACCCGGGCAGGCGCGTGTCGAAGGCGGCGCCCCTCACGCCCGTGGCTCTCGGCATCTCGTGGAACCACTTCCGCAGCCCCGGCCCTTCCGCCGACTCGTCGACGGCCTCCCCCTTCTTCACCGCGGTGTCGATGCCCATCTTGCGGCTGAGCGAGGAGCTCATCCCGTGCATGTGGGTCGGCCCTCCGACGACCACGAGCTCCGCGGCCGCGAGATCGTCGGCGGTCGCCTCGCTCACAGGGCAGAGCCTCACGTCGACGCCTCCACGCAGACCCTCGGCCACCGCCTCGGCGATCTCGCGTGTATTGCCGAACACGGACTCGTAGACGACGACAGCTCGCACAATGCCACCTCCAGGTTCGCTTCAGCTCGTCCCGAGTGTGGCGCGACCCTGGCTCGGCGCGCATCCGGGAAAGCGCTGACGCCTCGTGCGGGCTTTCGCTGAAATCGCCGTCGAAGGAGAGACCTATCGGCTCCTCAGCACTGCCCGGCGAGGCCCGAGGGTGAAGCCCGCATCGGCGAGGAGCGATGCGGCATCGGAGTCGGTGACCGGCGCCCCGTCGAAGCGCTCGACCGCGAGCCGCCTCGGCCCGAAGCGTCTCGCGTGCTCGACGAGCCCGCCGAGCGCCGGGCGGAGCCAGCCTGCCTCCGGGTCGCGAAGCGGGATGAGCGTCCGGCCCCCGCGCTCGACGTAGAGCGCGGCCTCGCCCCCGAGGAGTACCACGTAGGCGCCGGCGACCCGAGCTGCCCGGCCTTGAGCCCGCTTCGGCCACGGCAGCGCCGATCCGTACGGCTGCGCCGGATCGGCGGCCGCCAGGACGAGCGGGACCGCAGCGTCGTCGTCCGGATGCTCGCGCAGGCGCTCGACCGCCCCGGGCAGGGCGAACTGCGCGCCGCCGAGACCTTCGACGAAGTAGCCGCGACGGCAGACGCCGACGGTCTCAAGCTTGCGCAGCTCGCGGTACACAGGGGCATAGCCGCCGGCGACGCCCTCGCCACGCACCCCGTCGCGGGTGACGATCCCGTGGCGCTCGAGCAGGAGCTCGCCGAGCGCGCGCGCGTCCGGCTCGCCTGCGAACAGCCTGCGCGTCAGAGACCACCGGCCCTGCGTGGCGGTGGCCGCGTCGGCGCGCTGCCTCGAGAAGCGGCGCACCCGGGCGTGCCGCGCCGGCGGGCGGGGCGTCGCGTGGCGGCGGGCCGCGCGCAGAGGCTGCCAGGAGTCGTTCGTGACCTCGCCGGCCCAGACGAGCTCCCACAGCACCGGGAGCAGGCTCTCAGCGTCGACCTCCGCGGAGGCCAGGAGGTCGTGCCAGAAGAGCGCCCCGCCGGCAAGCGCCTCCCGCACCCGCTCGGCCGCTTCGTCCTCGGGCGGCGCGAGGGCACCCGGCCGGCCGAGGGCAGCCGCGTCCTCCCTGTAGTACAGCGCGACCCGCTCGAGCCCGGCGCCGACCCAGACGACCTCGCCCGAGGCGCACAGCTGGTCGAGCTCCGCCGGCTGGTAGCCCGGCACGCGGCGCGGCAGCACGTCCGTCTCCCAGAGCGACACGGGAAGCGCGAGCCCCTGCAAAGGGATGAGCGCCTCGCGCAGACTCGCGCGCCGGTCGACCCCCTGCCACCCCGGGAGGAAGCGGGCGAACGCCGCCTGCTCGGCGGGCTCGACCTCCGCGCGCAGCCGCGCGAGCGTCGCTCGGCGCAGACGGCGCAGGACGTCCGGGTCGCACCACTCGCGCTCGGTCCCGCCCGGGCGCAGCTCGCCCCGGACGAGACGCCCCGCCCGCTCGAGACCGGCCAGCGGCACCTCCGTGCGGACGGACTCGAGGCCGTAGCGCTCGGCCGCCTCCGCGGTCGTGAAGGGTCCCCGCCCTCGTGCGAAGCGCACGAGGATGAAGCCGAGGGGGTCCTCCCCGCTCTCGAGAAAGGCCTCGGGGAGCCCGCCCGGGGGCATCGCGCCGACGGCGTCGCGATAGCGCCCTGCATCCTCGGCGGCGATCAGGCGCGGGACCCCTCCGACGCGCACGCGAACCGCGCGGCGCTCGCGCTCGAGCGCCGACGCCAGCGTCTCGTCGAACTCGCCCGGAGCCAGGTCTCCTCTGCGCAGCAGCAGGTCGTGGAGCTCGTCGGGCGTCCTCGCCCGTCCACGCAGCGCTTCCTCTACCTCCTCGATCGCGGAGCGATCGAGGAGGTCACGGAGCTCCTCGGCGCCGAGCAGCTCGCGGAGGAGGTCGCGGTCGAGGGCGAGCGCCTGCGCCCGCCGCTCGGCCATCGGCGTGTCGTCCTCGTACATGTACGTCGCGACGTAGTCGAAGAGCAGCGAGGAGGCGAACGGCGACGCGGATGCCGTCTCGGCCTCCACGAGATCGATGCGCCGGCCGCGGATGTCTGCAAGCAGCCGTGCGAGCGCGGGCAGGTCGAAGACGTCGCGCAAGCACTCGCGGTAGGTCTCGAGCACGATCGGGAAGTCGGTGTAGCGCCGCGCGACCTGGAGCAGACCCTGCGCCTTCAGGCGCTGCTGCCAGAGGGGGGTGCGCTGGCCGGGGCGCCGGCGCGGGATGAGCAGCGCTCGTCCGGCGTTCTCGCGGAAGCGCGCCCCGAAGAGGGCGCTCGCGCCGAGCTCCTGGACGACGAGGTCCTCGACCTCGTCGGGCGAGACGAGGACGTCGTCCGTCGGGGGCGGGCTCTCGGCATCGGGCAGATGGAGCGCGATGCCGTCGTCCGACCAGATCGCGTTGACCTCGAGGCCGAGCGACTCGCGCAGGCGTGCGGCGAGGGCGAGCGACCAGGGAGCGTGCACCCGCCCGCCGAAGGGCGTGAGGATGCACAGGCGCCAGTCGCCGATCTCGTCGCGGAAGCGCTCGACCACGACGGTGCGGTCGGAGGGCAGCGCGCCCGTCGCCTGCTCCTGCTCGCGCAGGTAGGTCAGGAGGTTCGACGCCGCACGGCGGTCGAGCGCGTACTCGGACACGAGCCGCTCCGCGGCGGCTTCGTCCGGAAGCGCGACGAGCTCCCTGCCCGCGCGGCCGATCGCCTCGCCGAGCTCGTAGGGACGCCCGGTCCCCTCCCCCTTCCAGAAGGGAACCGCCCCGGGAATCCCGGGCGCCGGCGAGACGAGGACGCGGTCGCGCGTGATCTCCTCGATGCGCCAGGTCGTGGCTCCGAGGAGGAACGTCTGCCCTTCGCGCGCCTCGTAGACCATCTCCTCGTCGAGCTCGCCGACCCGGCCGCCGCCGTCGGCCAGGAAGACGCCGAAGAGCCCCCGGTCGGGAATCGTTCCCGC
>CAZCIJ010000192.1:0-6584 GCA_964498265.1 uncultured Gaiellales bacterium
GGCCCTTCGAGTTCCTCTTCGGTGATCCCCGGGCCGCTCTTTACGGCCAGGATGTCCGTCAGGCGCTCGAGGTCGACCTCCTTCAGGGGGCTCTCTCCCTGCTCGACGCGATCGTGGAGCCGCGAGACGAGCTCGGCCCGGAGGATGTCGATCTTGCCGTGCAGGAGACGCCGGCGGTAGGAGATCTCCTGCTCTTCCTTGAGGAGCGTGCGGATGAGGTCTCGAAGCTCGGCGTCCGAGATGGTTGCGAGATCGGGGAGCGCTTCCACGTGACTCCCTCCAGGAAAGCACGTCGAACCCCGAACGTCAACCTCGACTTGAGGGTTCGGTCGCGGCAGCTCGAGACTCGGCTAGGACCCCTCGCCGGCGATGGCGTCCTTCACGAGCGTCTCGAGCTCGCGCTCGAGCTCCTCGGCCGCCTCGGCGCTCGACGCCTCCGCGTAGATGTGGATGAGAGGCTGCTCCTGGTCGGGTACGACCTGAGACCAGCCGTCCTCGGCGAAGATCTTGATCCCGTCGAGGGTGTCGGTCCGCCGTCCCTTCATCTGCTCTCCGAGAACGCGCATCACGGTCCCTTTGAGCGCCCACGGGCAGCGCACCTCCCGGTGCAGGAGGTTCGAGCGCGGAAGCTCCGCGACGAGCTCTGAGAGCGGGCGGTCGATGGGAGCGAGGAGCTCGAGCAGGTTCGCGAGGCTCGCCATGGCGTCGTAGGCGGGCAGGAAGCTCGGGAAGACGAAGCCGCCGCCCGCTGCTCCGGCGAACACGGTTCCCTCCTCCGCCGCCGCGCGCGTGAGCGCGGCGAGAGAGGCTGGGGTTCGGTGCACCTCGAGGCCGCCCGCCGAGGCGATGTCGTCGGCGAGGCTCGTCGCCGTGACCGGCAGGGCGACGGAGCCCGCCTTGCCGTTCCGGCTCATGAGCCAGACGAAGAGCAGCAGCTCCTGGTCGGTCGGAATCTCGTTCGCGAGCTCGTCCACGAGGTAGAGGCGCTCCGCGGACTGGTCGAGGACAACCCCGAAGTCCGCCCCGACGGCGGCGACGAGCCTCTTCGTCTGGGCGACCGACTCCTCGATGCTGAACTCGCCGGATACCGGCGGGCGCCCGGTGACAGGCGCATGCGACCCGATGGCCTCGACGTCCAGCGCCCCGAGGACGAGCGGCAGGATGAGCGCGGCCGACGAGTAGCAGTAGTCGACGACGATGCGGAAGCGGCGCTCACGGATCGCGGCGGCGTCGACCGTGCGCAGCAGGTCGCCGACGTAGCTCTCGGGCGCCCGTGCGGGGAAGTCGAGCTCGCCGAGATCCTCGTACGACGCGCGCCGGAACTCCTGGCGCGAGAAGTGCTTCGCGATCTCCTTCTCAAGCGCCGGCGACGCCGCGACGCCCGGGTGCTCGAAGACCTGGATCTGCACGACCTCGGGATCCGAGCCGCTCGGACGGACGTGGACGCCGGCATCGAGCCCGTGCGACTTCAGGAGGTGGCGGTTCACGGACGCGGGCATGATCCGAAGGTCGTCCACGTGGACGCCCGTCGACATGATGCCGACGAGGAGGGCCCGCTTCACGAGACGGCATGCAGGGTGCTGCGCGCGGCTCGCGACGACTCGCGCGCCCCGGCGAAGCGCCGTGCCCAGCGCCATACCCAGGCGCACCGCGGCCTCCGGCGTGAGGTCGACGTTGACGAGCCCGGACAGCGTCGCGCCCGCGACGCCCGACGCGGCGCGAGACTCCCAGATGACGTTGCGGTCCACGAGCGTCCCCGCCTCCACCTCCTTGAAGGGGTAGATCCGCACGCCTGGCATGACGACGGACTCGGGACCGAGCGTGCACTCGTCTCCGATCGCTGCGCCCTCGTGCACCCGGGCGTGCTGACGCAGGTCGCACGACCGGCCGACCACGGCGCCCTCCAGCACGACGCTCCGCCCGAGGTAGGTCTGCGAGTCCACGACCGAGCGTGTGACCGAGGCTCCCTCGCGCAGGACCACGCCGCTCGAGAGGACGCTGTACGGTCCCACCCGCGCGCTCGGCGCGATGCGGCAGTAGTTGCCGACGAAGGCAGGGCCTTCGACGTGCCCGAGGTCGTCGATCTCGACCCCCTCTCCGAGCCAGACGTTGCCGCGTAGGCGGACTCCCGTGATCTCGAGCTTGACGCTTTCGTCCAGAGCGTCGGCGTTCGCGCGGCGGTACTGGGCGAGGTTGCCGATGTCCTGCCAGTAGCCGTCGAGCACGAAGCCGTACAGGGGGCGCCCCATCTCGAGCAGCAGCGGGAACAGCTCCTTCGAGAAGTCGAACGGCCGATCGACCGGCACGTGGCGCAGCACCTCGGGCTCGAGGACGTAGATGCCCGTGTTGATCGTGTCGGAGAACACTTGCCCCCAGCTCGGCTTCTCCAGGAAGCGCTCGATGCGTCCCTGGTCGTCCGCGACGACGATGCCGAACTCGAGCGGGTTCTCCACGCTCTTCAAGCCGATCGTGACCGACGCCTCGTGCTCGCGGTGGAAGTCGACGAGCGCGGAGAGGTTGGAGTCGCAGAGAGCATCGCCCGAGATGACGAGGAACGTGTCGTCGAGCTGATCGGCCGCCAAGCGCACCGACCCCGCGGTTCCGGCAGGCGTCTCCTCGACCGAGTACTGCATGCGCACGCCGTGGGACTCGCCGTCGCCGAAGTAGCTCCGGATCGCCTGTCCCATGAACGCCACGGTGACGACGATGTCGTCGAAGTCGTGTCGCTTCAGCAGCTCGACGATGTGCTCCATGCACGGCCGGCCGACGATCGGCACCATGGGTTTCGGCTGGTTCGACGTGAGCGGGCGCAGGCGAGTGCCCTCTCCGCCTGCCATGACGACCGCCTTCACCGGATCGCCCTCCAGACGCGGGCCACGTACCCGACTCCCGCCAGCACGGCCAGACCGAGCCCGGCCCAGAAGAGCCAGAGCGGCCAGTCGGTCCCGTCCGGGGTCGCCAGCACGAAGACGAGCGAGGCGTAGAGCACCCACGTCGCCGCCTTCCCGAGGAAGCTCACCTCGAAGTCGTAGCCGCGCCTCATCGCGAAGCGCGACCCCCCGACCAGGACGACGTCACGTGCGACGATAATCGCGAGCGCGACGGCCGGGAGCCGGCCTTCGAGCCAGAGCAGGACGACCGCCGCGTCGATCATGAGCCGGTCCGCGAGCGGATCGGCGTACTTCCCGAACTCGGACTCGACGTGCCAGCGGCGCGCCAGGTAGCCGTCGATCTGGTCGGTGACGGCGGCCAGCGCGAAGACGGCGGCCGCGAGGCGGCTGAATCCCTCGTCGGCGCGCAGCACGAGCACCACGAACACCGGGATGAGCCCGAGCCGCGCGAGCGTCAGTGCATTCGGGACGTGTGCAAGCGGACGAGCGACAGCAGTGGACATGCCTGTCGTCACCTAGGATAATGGCCGCGCGCAGCGGCCCAGAGGGCCGCTGCGGCCGTGGTGGCTCGGACGGCCATGCCGTCGAGGCCGCGAAGCGGCCTCGTGGAGAGAGACGATTGGTCGATGTATCGCTCAATCGTCTAGTCCTCTCCCCGCGCGAGCTGGCGGGAGCGCTCCATGGCCGCCTGAATGGCGTTGAGGAACGCCGCGCGAACCCCTGCCTGCTCGAGCTCGCGGATCGCCGCGATCGTCGTGCCGCCCGGCGAGGTGACGAGCTCCCGCAGCTCGACGGGATGGATGCGCTCGTCGCGCAGCAGCTTCGCCGTCCCGAGCATCGTCTGCACCACCAGGTCGGTCGAGACCTCACGCGAGAGCCCGAGCAGGATGCCGGCCTCGATCATCGACTCGGCGAGCAGCGCGAAGTACGCCGGGCCGGAGCCGGACACGGCCGTGACGGCGTCCATGTGGGCCTCGGAGACCCGAACGGTGCGCCCGACGTGGGCCAGCACCTCCTCGGCCACCCGAAGGTCCTCCTCCGTCGCGTGCGAGCCGGCGGCGATTCCGGCCATTCCCTCGTGAACCGTCGACGGGGTGTTCGGCATCGCGCGTACCACGGGAACGGCGTCCCGCAGGTGACGCTCGATCGCAGCGGCCGGGATGGCTGCCGCGATCGTGACGACGGTGTGCTCCGGCGTGATCTCCCCCGCGATCTCCACGAGCAGCTCGTCGATGTCCTGCGGCTTGACGGCGATGACGACGATCGGCGCGCCTTGCACGGCCTCCACGTTCGAGAGCGTGGTCGAGATGCCGTAGCGTGACGCGAGCTCGTCGAGCCGCTCCCTGCGCCGCGCGGTGGCGACGATCTGCTCCGGCGCCTGCCAGCCAGACGACACGAGACCCGCCACGAGGGCCTCGCCGATCTTTCCGGCTCCGAGGATCGCGATGCGGCGCGTCGAGTGCTCGCCCACCGCGCGTGACAGTAGCCGAACGGCGGGTCGCGTGGACCGGGCCACCCCCCACCCCGACCTCAGCCGTCCGGAGGGCCCAGGTCGACGACCGAGAGCTCCGCGGTCTCGAGGACGCGGATCGTGTACTGCTCGTCTGCGGTGGTGAAGAAGGACGCTCCCGCGAGGTACGTCGTCGTCGCGCCCTCGACGTCGATCTCGACACGGCCGCTCTGGACGAGCGTGAGCGTTGGCCGCTCCGGCGTCCGACGCTGCACGAACCCGTCCGGGAGCCGGACGACCTGCGCCTGCACCGCGAGCGGTCCCTCGCCCGGCGCCGTGACGGTCCCGTCGAAGAAGGCGAGGGTCTCGGAGGAAGGATTCGTGCCGACGTCGCGCGTGAGCCGCTCCGCTGCCACCGCAGCCACTCCGCCGAGCACGAAGGCGACGATGAGGGCCGCCGCCTGCCGCGGCGTCACCCGCCTCGCCATGCGCCCTGCATGCCCGGACTCTACCTTCGTGGAGCGCTCACCCCTCCGGGGGATGACACCGCGGCCGGGCATTCCGACGATGGGAGTGGCGTCCCGGAACACGACCGAGAGGAAGGCAGCATGCGAACCCGAGTCGCTCTTGCTGCGCTCCTCGTCGGGGCAGCGCTCCTTGCCGGCTGCGGCGGAGGCGGCGAGAGCGAGCCTGCGGCGACCGAAGCGCAGACCCAGTCCGTGGAGCCGGCCGAGTCGACCTCCGTGCCTGCGGCGGCACCCTCCGGCGGCGTCTACCGGATCGGCGTGGAGTCCTCGTTCAACTTCACGAACGGCTTCGACCCGACGGGCGAGTACCTGTTCGAAGCGTGGTCACTCTACTCGAGCCTGCTCGTACGGACGTTGCTCGGATACGACCACGCGGCAGGGCCTGCCGGCAGCGAGCTCGTCCCGGACCTCGCAGTCGCGCTGCCGGAGGTCACCGAGGACGGCACGACGTGGACGTTTCGCCTGAAGGACGGCATTCGCTTCGGGCCCCCGGTCAGTCGCGAGATCACCGCGGCGGACGTCCGCTACGCGTTCGAGCGGATCGGCACCCCGTCCCTCGGCGCGCAGTACGGCTACTACTACGACGTCATCGAAGGCATGCAGGCCTTCCGCGACGGGAAGGCTCAGACGATCTCGGGCATCGAGACGCCCGACGACAAGACGATCGTCTTCCATCTCGCCGAGCCCGTCGGCGACTTCGGCTACCGGCTCGCGATGCCCGCGACCGGCCCGATCCCGGAGGAGGTGGCCGGCTGCTTCAACGAGGCGGGAGAGTACGGTCGCTTCCTGATCGCCACCGGGCCGTACATGATCGAGGGCTCGGACGAGGTCGACGCCTCAACCTGCGAGACCATGGAGCCGATCGCCGGCTTCGATCCTGAGGCCTCGCTCTCCCTCGTGCGGAACCCCGACTACGACCCTGCGACCGACACCAAGGAGGCGCGCGAGGCGCTGCCGGACGGCTTCCTGCTGACGCTGAACACGAACCCCTCGGACATCCTCGCGAAGATCCGCGCCGGCGAGCTCGAGGGCGAGTGGTCCACGATCCCGCCCGCCGAGCTGCGCGAGTACGCGACCGATCCCGCGCTCGAGGACCGGCTGAAGGTCGACCCGGCGGACGCGGTCTCGTACGTCTTCATGAACCTCACGCAGCCGCCGTTCGACGACGTCCACGTGCGCAGGGCGGTGAACCTCGCCCTCGACAAGGAGGCCCTGCGCCGCGTCCGGGGCGGGCCGCTGCGCGGCGAGATCGCGACGCACGTCCTTCCCGACGCGCTGCTCGGCGACCTGCTCGATAGCTACGACCCGTACGCGACCCAGGGCTCCTCCGGCGATCCCGAGGCCGCGCGCGAGGAGATGCGCCGTTCCCGCTACGACGCGGACGGCGACGGGCGATGCGACGCGGATGCGTGCACCGACGTCCTGCTCCTGTCGAGCGTGAGCGAGCAGATACGCGCCATGGATCCCGTCCTCGTCGCGTCCTTGGCCGAGATCGGCATCGACCTGACCGTCCGGGCGGTCGCGGATCCGTTCGGGCCGCTGACGACGCCCCACCGGGGCGTGCCCCTCTCCGCCGTGCCCACGTGGGGGAAGGACTACCCCGACGCCTCGACGTTCATGCCGCTCTTCGACGGCCGCGCGATCGCTCCGCAGGGGAACGTCAACATGGCGCTCGTCGGGCTGACGGCGGAGAGCGCCCGGGCGGTCGGCGTCGCC
>CAZCIJ010000193.1:0-6466 GCA_964498265.1 uncultured Gaiellales bacterium
CTCGCCGGAACGACTCCGAATCGTCGTCACCTCGGCCACGCGCTGCGTCGGGAGCAGGTCGAGCTCAGCCTACCCGGGGCCCCTTCGAGCGTGGAGCCGCTCTTCACAGGCATCTTCCTTGGCGGCGGCCGGTCGGCTACCCTGACCGGACGTTCCCAAGATCGGCGAATCCTCAAGGGTCACGGGAGCGACCGGGCGGTCATCGTGTTCGAGGCCGGCCCGGCCGAGGAGCCCGGCGTCGTGCTCAAGACCGTCGACATCGGCGTCCTTTCGATCGACGACTACGCTGCCAGCGTCGGTCCGGATGCGGTGCGCGAGCTGCACGACCTGGCCGAGCCGCTGCAGGCGGCTCGGATCCTCCATGTCAACGCGACGCCGTACGGGGGCGGTGTCGCCGAGCTCTTGTGGTCGCAGGTCCCGCTGCTTCGCGACCTCGGCCTGGCTGCGGACTGGAAGGTCATCGCGGGGGACGAGACCTTCTTTCGCGTGACGAAGAAGCTCCACAACGGCCTCCAAGGCGCGAGCGCGACCCTGGCGCCGAAGGAGAAGGAGGCGTACGTGGCCCACTCGGCCGCGAATGCGGACCTCCTCGAGCACGAGTACGACCTCATCGTCGTTCACGACCCCCAGCCCGCCGCGCTCCTGCAAATGCGCGGCCCGGGCAGGGCGCGCTGGCTCTGGCGCTGCCACATCGACACGTCGGCGCCGAGTCCGGACGTGTGGGAGTTCCTGCTCGGCTACCTGGCCGGATACGACGCGGCGGTCTTCACCCTCGAGGAGTTCGTGCCGGACGACCTCCCGACCCGGCGCGTCGAGATCATCCCGCCGGCGATCGACCCGGAGAGCCCGAAGAACGCGAGGCTCGAGGACGACGCGGCGAGGGACGTCCTCGCCTTGATCGGGGTCGATGCCGACGGTCCGCTCATCGGGCAGGTCTCGCGGTTCGACTCGTGGAAGGACCCGCTCGGAGTGATGGTCGCCTATCGGGCCGTACGCGAGGAGATCCCGTCGCTCCAGCTCGCTCTGATCGGTTCGATGGCGCTCGACGACCCCGAAGGTCTGAGCGTCTACGAGCAGGTTCGGACTGCGGCTCGGGGCGATCCGCAGATCCACGTTCTCACGAACCTGGCCGACGTCGAGGTCAACGCCTTCCAGCGGCTCGCCGACGTCGTGATCCAGAAGTCGATCCGGGAGGGCTTCGGGCTCGTCGTCTCAGAGACCCTCTGGAAGGCGACGCCTGTCGTCGCCGCCCGGGTGGGCGGGATTCCCATGCAGATGAAAGGCGGAGCGGGAGGCTTCCTCGTCGAGTCGTCCGAGGAGTGCGCCGAGCGGACGCTCGAGCTCCTGCGCGAACCCACCACCGCCCGGCAGCTCGCAACCGGCGGCCGGGAGCTCGTGCGTCGCCGGTTTCTGTTGCCGCGTCTCATCGCGGACGAGCTGCGCCTCTACGCCTCGCTTCTCGGCGCGAGCGCATAGCTCTGGCGGGTGCTCCGGCGTCTCGACCAGGCCCGGCGGATCACCACTTGCCCGGCATGCGGTGCCAGTTCACGAGGGACGGCTTCCACTCCGTCGCAAAACGCGAGAGGAGGCGAGCCGCCTGTCCTGCGCCACACCCGGGGCACGGGGGCGCCGGCGCGGCCGCGGACGCGACCAGCTCCTCGAAGCGCTCGCCGCACTGCGTACATCGGTACTCGTAGACCGGCACAGACGTAGAGTAAGGGGTGGAGCATGCTCGGCTCCCACATGTGCTAGCCGGACGGCGTAGTAGTCGCGCGCGTCAGGCGGGCCGCATCAGTCGCTGGCCGCGGGCGCACCGGAGCGAGTCCGGGCGCGGTCTGCTCTCGCCGCATGTGGCGTCGCCAGCGAAGCGTGCGCAGCATGAGCAGCATCGCCCCGAAGCCGATCGCGGCGTTCACGACCGCGACGAGCACGGTCGTGCCGACGCTGAACGCGAGCAGCGACGCGGTCGAGACCTTGCCGGCGAACGCATAGACGACGAGCGCCTGCTCGGTCCCGACTCCGCCGGGCGTGAAGGGGACGAGCGAGCCGACGCTCTGCGTCACCTGCACGGTGAGGCCGTTCTCGAGCTTCGCGAGCAGGCCTGCGTCGACGCCGATTCCGAAGGCCTGCAGGAAGAAGAGGACGCCGAGGACGCGAAAGCACCAGTCCGCCGCCTGCCACGTCACGACCGAGCGGACGTACAGCCTCCGGTTGCCCAGGATGGCGAATCCCTGCGCCACTCGGCGCCAGAAGGCCGCGACGTGGCGCGATGCGCGGTAGCCGGCGTACGCCAGGAGCGCGAGGAGCCCGACCCCGATCGCCGCCGTGGCGAGGGGATGGTGGATGATCCAGTTGAGGTCGAAGGCCGGCAGCCGGGGAATCACGTCCAGCCCGGGCAGCAGGCCTTGACCGATCGCCCAGGTCAGCAGAGCGATGGACGCCGCGATGTCGAAGATCGCTTCGACGACGAACGTGGAGGCGAGCGTCGGGTACGTCGCACCGGCGATTCTGCGCTTGACGAGGAAGACGCGGGCGAGATCGCCGCCACGCGCCGGCACGACCGCGTTGACGCCGACCCCAGCCGCGTATGCCCCGAGCACGTCACGGTAGCGCACCTCCGACTTGGGGTAGGCGGCGGACACGATGTTGTGCCAGGCGCGCGCCCGACAGCCCATCTTGGCGAGGTGGCACACCAGCGCAAGCGCGAGCGGAACCACCGCGACGGACGCCAGGTGGTCGAAGAAGACCTCGATCGCGTGGAGGAACGTCCCCATCGCCTCTCCACCTCACCGTAGCTTGGGAGGAAGCGGCCGTCGTGTCGGGGTCGTGGCGATGGTCGCCCGTGGTTCCCGGCGACGCGTCATCCTCTCGGGCCTCGTCCGCTAGATGCCGAGCGGGAGGTTGTCCTGGAGGACGGCGATCTCGCTTCGGGCCGCCCGCAGGTAGACGAGCTCCCGGCGTGGATCGACACGCTCGACGAGGGACACGGGGACGATGGGGCGGCGTGTGCCCGCCTGCTCGTCCATCCGCACGATCAGGAAATCCGGCTCGCCGCCGTCGGGCGGGAACAACGGCGTCTCGACGGCACCGCAGAGACCGTCCGAGGCCACGGCCAGATACCCGTGGGCACGCCCGACCTGCTCGGCCGCCGCGCTCACGGAGGTCGAGGCGAAGCCTCGCAGATCGTCGTTTTCGCGTCGCATCCGTACCCTCTCGACCCTACGCCGATCGTTCGAGCGGGGCTGCTGGCTTCGTTTCGATCCTGTTCGCGGATGACGAGAATCCGCTCACAGATGCGCCCGGAGCTCCGGGTCAGACCGGCATGAGCTTGTAGCCGACTCCCCGGACCGTGACGATGCGCCGTGGAGGACCCGGGCTCGGTTCCACCTTGCGGCGGAGGTTCGAGATATGGACGTCGCTGGCGCGCTCGTCCCCAACGTAGGGGCTCTGCCAGAGGTGCTCCATGATCTGGCGCCTCGTGAACACGCGCTCGGGCTCCTCGGCCAGGAGCGCCAGAACCTTGAACTCGGACGGAGTGAGGAACACCGGCTTGCCGTCGACGTGAACCTGGTGTCGGCCGAGGTCGATCTCGATCCCTCCGACGCGCCGGGTCGCCGCCTGGCCGGCGGACCGGTCGAGCTCGCGTCGGCGCAGGATCGCCCGGATGCGGCTGACGAGCTCCGGCATCGAGAACGGCTTGGTCACGTAGTCGTCGGCGCCCAGCTCGAGCCCGAGGACACGATCGAGCTCGGCGTCCTTGGCCGTGAGCAAGACGATGGGAAGATCGCTCTCTGCCCGCAACGTCCGGCAGACGTCGGTACCCGACATCTTCGGCATCATGATGTCGATCAGCGCCAGGTCGTACTCGCGCGAGCGCGCGGCGGCGAGCGCGGCCTCGCCGTCGGTGGCGACGTCGACGTCGAAGCCCTCCCGGGCGAGCGCGTAGCGGACGGCGTCGACGATGGCCGGCTCGTCGTCGGCGAGGAGAAGTCGGCCCGTCACGCGGCCTGCTCCTGGGCAGCTGGGAGCACGACCTGGACGCTCGTCCCGCGTCCGGGCACCGACATGACCGTCACATGCCCGCCGAGCGCGCGGACGGCCTGCCGCACGATTGCGAGCCCGAGGCCGAACCCGTCGGGCGTTCGTCCCCCGCCTCGGTAGAAGCGGTCGAAGATCCGTTCCTGCTCGCCCGGAGAGATCCCGGAGCCCGTGTCGATGACCTCGATCGCGACGGAGCGATCGCCGAGCGTCTGTCCGGTGAGCACGATCTTCCCCCGCTCGGTGTGCTTGACCGCGTTGGCCACGAGGTTGGCGACGGCCTGCTCGGCGAGATCGGGGTCCGCGAGGGCGGCCAGGCCGGGCGGGCACCGGATCTCGACGTCGACGCCCTCCGCCGGGGCGACGTCGGCGACCACCTCCTCCAGCAGCGGAAGCACCTCGACGGGGACGAGCCGCGGCGCCTGCTCGCGCGTCTGCGCCCGTGCGAGCGTCAGGAGCGCGCGCGTCAGCCGCCCGAGCCGGGCCGACTCCCGCTCGATGTGGGCGAGGAAGTGGTCCCGTTCCTCCGGCACGTTCTTCGCGCCTGCCTGGAGCACGTCGACGGCAGCCGTGATCGCAGACAGCGGTGTCCGCAGCTCGTGGGCGGCGTTGGTGACGAACTCGCGCTCGGCCTGCTCGCGCCGCTCACGCTCGGAGACGTCCGCCAGCACGAGGACCGCGGTGTCGCCCGGCGATCGAGCGGGAAGGCCCACCACGGTGTAGATGTGCTCCTCGTCGGGGGAGACGCGGGCCTGCGAGATGGGCGCTCCCGAGGCGAACAGACCGGTCGCGAGGCGGCGCAGGGAGATCTCCTGCCACGGGTCGGGGAGAGGCTTCCCCTCCTCGAGTGTCGCGCGGCCCAGCATCTGGCGCGCGGAGCCGTTCGCGAACTCCACGGTCAGATCGCTCGTGACCGTGACGACTCCCTCCTGGAGCCGCTCGAGCAGCCGTTCGAGGCGGTCGCGCTCGGCCTCGAGGCGGGCGAACGAATCCCGGAGGCGCTCGCGCATACGGTCGATGGTCGCCGCGAGCGCGCCCAGCTCGTCGCGGAAGCGGGGCCTGAGGCGCCGGTCGAAGCTCCCGCTCTCGATCGCGTCGGCGGCGGCGGCGATGCGGCGGAGTCGCAGCGTGATGAGCGTCGCCACGATCAGACCCGCCACGGCTCCGACCAGCACGGCGAGGAGCGCCGCCTCGATGATCTTGTCCCGAACGATGCCGAGCTCGGCGGCGAGCTCCGGCCGCAGAGCGTAGGCGATCAGCGCCGCTGGGGCGTCGCCCGTGACCACCTCACCGAGCTCCTGGCTGGCCTGCGGGGGCAGGTCGAGCAGCCTCAACGGCAGCGCGACGACCGTGGCCTTGCCCCGATCGAGCGTCGAGATGTAGCGCCGGCCGGACAGCGCCGTCTGCAGGGCCTCGGCGCTCGCCGGAACGTTGACGAGGTTGACCCGGTGCGATCGGGCTTCGGTCAGAAGGTTGCCGCTTCCGTCGAAGACGAACAGGGCGAGCCTCCTCCGGTCGGCGATCACCTTGACCGTTCGGGCGAGGTCGCCGCGCTCGACCGCGCGGATGATCCCGTCGGCGGCGGCGACGCTGCTTCCGACCGCGAGCTCCTCCGCCCGCGCCTCGAACGCCGCCGAGGACCGCTGGGAGAACACGAGACCGACGGCAACCGCCGTCACCGCGGCGATGAGCGCGAACGCGATCGCGAGCCACCATCGCATGCTCACTCTCATTCGCGCCATGAGACAAGTATCGCGAAGCTGCTCTCGCGACGGCGGGGTGCTTTGAGCAGATCTTCACGAAACGCTCACGCCGCTCCTGGTGCACCGATGCGAGGCTCTCGCCATGGCAGTTCGCGGAGCACCGAAGCCGGCCGTCAGCGACCTGCGCTGCGTCAGCTGCGGCTACGGCGTCGCGGCCGTTGCGGCTCCGGCGACCTGTCCGATGTGCGGCGCGCGCGCCTGGGAACCCGCACCCTGGCGCCTCTTCTCTGGTCGCGCCGACCACTCGCTGCTCCCGCGATGACCTTCCACCTCGTCGCGGGGAAGGCGACCGAGACGAACGTCGCCCTCGTCTCGGCCATCCGGTCGCTCGGGATCGCAGTGACTCTCCTCCCTCCCGAGCAGGTGCGTGGGCGCGTGCGCTCTGGCGACGTGGCGCTCGGGCGAGTCGACGTCTTGCCGACTTTGGACGGCGTCGAGGCCTGCATCTGGCAGCTTCGACGGCTCGAGCGCCAGGGCGCGCGCGTGCTCAACACGGCCGGCGCCCTACTGGCGGCGCACGACAAGCTCATCACGACCCTTCGACTTGCCCGGAGAGGCATCCCGCATCCACTGACGGTCCATCTCGACGGCAGCGACAAGCCCCAGCTCGACCTGCCTTTCGTGCTGAAGCCGCGCTTCGGAAGCTGGGGCGAAGACGTTGTCCT
>CAZCIJ010000194.1:0-1335 GCA_964498265.1 uncultured Gaiellales bacterium
GGCGCTCTCGAGCTCGGGATCGATCCGCTTCGCCAGCACCTTGCCGAGCTCGACCCCCCACTGGTCGAACGAGTTGATGCCCCAGACCGCGCCCTGGGTGAAGACCGAGTGCTCGTAGAGGGCCACGAGGGAGCCGAGCGCCTCGGGCGTCAGGCGCTCGGCGAGGATCGTGCTCGAGGGGCGGTTGCCGGCGAACGTGCGGTGCGGCACGAGCCAGTCGGGCGTCCCCTCGGCCCGCACCTGCTCCGGCGTCTTGCCGAAGGCGAGGGCCTCGGCCTGGGCGAACACGTTCGCCGTGAGCAGGTCGTGGTGCCTTCCGAGCGGGTTCAGCGGGTGGGCGAAGGCGATGAAGTCGCAGGGGATGAGCGACGTCCCCTGGTGGATCAGCTGGTAGAAGGAGTGCTGGCCGTTCGTCCCCGGCTCGCCCCAGAAGATCGCGCCCGTCTCGTAGTCGACGCGGGCGCCGTCGAGCGTGACGGACTTCCCGTTCGACTCCATCGTCAGCTGCTGGAGGTAGGCGGGGAAGCGCTCGAGGTACTGGTCGTAGGGGAGCACCGCGACCGTCTGCGCGCCGAAGAGGTCGCGGTACCAGACGGCGAGGAGGCCCATGAGCGCAGGGAGGTTCTCGGCGAGCGGCGCGGCGCGGAAGTGCTCGTCGACCGCATGGAAGCCCGCGAGCATCCGGCCGAAGTTCTCGGGGCCGACCGCGAGCATGGTCGAGAGACCGATGGCGGAGTCCATCGAGTAGCGGCCGCCCACCCAGTCCCAGAAGCCGAACATGTTCGCAGTGTCGATGCCGAAGCTCTCGACCTCCTCGGCGTTCGTCGAGACGGCGACGAAGTGCTTGGCGATCGCCTTCTCGTCCCCCAGGCGGTCGAGCGCCCACGCGCGCGCCGTGCGCGCGTTCGTCATCGTCTCGAGCGTCGTGAACGTCTTCGACGAGACGACGAAGAGGGTCTCCTCGGGATCGAGGTCGCGCGTCGTCTCGACAAAGTCCGTCCCGTCCACATTCGAGACGAAGCCGAACGTCATGTCGCGGCGGCTGTAGTGCCGCAGCGCCCGGTAGGCCATGACAGGCCCGAGGTCGGAGCCGCCGATGCCGATGTTGACGACCGCCTTGATCGGCTTGCCGGTCGCGCCCTTCCACTCGCCGCTGCGCACGCGCTCCGCGAAGGAGGCCATGCGGTCGAGCACCTCGTGCACGTCCTTGACGACGTCGCGCCCGCCGACGACGAGCGACTCGTTACGGGGCTTGCGCAGCGCCACGTGCAGTACCGAGCGGTTCTCGGTGACGTTGATCTTCTCGCCGCGGAACATGGCATCGCGCCGCTCGGC
>CAZCIJ010000194.1:1345-6440 GCA_964498265.1 uncultured Gaiellales bacterium
CAGCCGGACGGTCTCGTCGGTGATGCGGTGCTTCGAGTAGTCGAGGAAGAGGCCGGCAGCCTCGGCGGTGAGACGCTCGCCCCGCCTCGCGTCCCGCGCGAAGAGATCGCGCAGGTGGAGGTCCTTGACCTGCTCGTAGTGCGCCGCGAGCGCCTTGAACGCGGGGCGCTCGCGCAGGGGTGTGGCAGGCACGGCCCCGGCGGCTCGGTCGCTGGTCACGCTCGCCATTCTGGTCACCCCACCGGTGCGAGCGACTCGGCCTTGCGCGCGAGGCACGAGAGCAGGTCGTTCCACGCCGAGTCGAACGCCTCGGCGCCCTCGGACTGGAGCCGTGCCGCGAGCGCGCCGAGGTCGACGCCAGCCTGCTCGTACGCCGCGAGCACCTCGGCGGCGTCGCCGCCGTCGGCCGGGAGCGGCTCGCCCACCTCGCCGTGGTCGGCGAAGGCGAGGAGCGTCTTCTCGGGCATCGTGTTGACCGTGTCCGGCGCGGCGAGCGCCGTCACGTAGAGCGTGTCCGGCAGCTTCGGGTCCTTCGTGCTCGTGGAGGCCCACAGGAGCCGCTGCGGCCTCGCGCCCTCCTTCTCGAGCCGCTGCCAGCGCTCGGACTGGAGGAGCTCCCGGTAGGCCGCGTAGGTGGGCTTGCACACCGCGATCCCGAGCCGGCCCTCGAGCTCTGCGGGGACGTGGCCCGCGACGGCGCCGTCCCAGCGGCTGACGAAGACCGAGGCGACCGAGCCGACGGCCGGGTCGAGGCCCGCCTCGAGCCGCCGCTCGATGCCGCGCAGGTAGGCGTCGGCCTGCGCGCGGTACTGCTCGCGCGAGAAGAGCAGGGTCACGTTGACGGGCACCCCGGAGAAGATGGCCTCCTCGATGGCCGTCAGCCCTTCGGTCGTCCCGGGGATCTTGATGAAGAGGTTCTGGCGCTCAGCGCGCGCGTGCAGGTCTTTCGCCTCGCGAATCGTGCTGGCGGCGTCGTACGCGAGCAGCGGCGAGACCTCGAGCGAGACCCAGCCGTCGACGCCGTTCGTGCCCCGGTGGACCCCGGCGAAGACGTCGGCGGCGGCGCGCAAGTCCTCGATCGCGAGCTCGAAGAAGAGGTCCTCCCCGCTCGCGCCCGCCTCGACCTTGCCGGCGATGTCCTCGTCGTAGTCGTCCGTGCCCTCGATCGCCTTGTCGAAGATGGCCGGGTTCGACGTCAGGCACGTCACGGAGAGCTCGTCGACGTAGCGCCGGAGCGTTCCGCTCGTCAGGAGCCCGCGCGTGATGTTGTCGAGCCAGATGCTCTGCCCCGCCTCGTGGAGCCGCTGCGTTGGTCTCACGTCACTCCTTTCCTGCCGGCGTGCCTTCCCTTACGCGGCCACGCCGACGAGCTCTCGTGCCGTTCGCACGACTGCGTCCGGGGTGAATCCGAACTTCCTCTGCAGGTCCTTGAGCGGCGCCGAGGCGCCGTAAGCGTGCATCCCGACGACCTTGCCGGCCGTGCCGACGTACCGCTCCCAGCCGAACGTCGAGGCCTGCTCGACGGCGACGCGGGCCGTCACCTCGGGGGGCAGCACCTCGTCGCGATACTCGGGAGTCTGGCGCTCGAACAGCTCCCACGAGGGCATCGAGACGACCCGCGCCTTGATGCCCTCGGCCGCGAGCTCCTCGAAGGCGGCGACGGCGAGGCCGACCTCGGTGCCGGTCCCGATGAGAATGAGCTCGGGGCTCTCGCCGCCCGTATCCGCGAGGACGTACGCGCCCCGGGCGACGCCCTCGGCGGAAGCGTACTTCGTCCGGTCGAGGGTGGGCATCCCCTGCCGCGACAGGATCAGCGCCACCGGGTCGTGCTGGAGCTGCATGATCACCCGCCAGGCCTCGGCGACCTCGTTCGCGTCGCCGGGCCGGATCGTGACCAGGCCCGGCATCGCGCGCAGAGCTGCCAGGTGCTCGATCGGCTGGTGCGTGGGACCATCTTCGCCGACCCCGATCGAGTCGTGGGTGAAGATCGAGATAATCGGGATCTCCATGATCGCCGCCAGGCGCGTGGGCGTGCGCGCGTAGTCCGAGAAGATGAGGAAGCCCGAGCCGTAGGGGCGGATCTTCGAGAGCGAGAGGCCGTTGATGATCGCTCCCATGGCGTGCTCGCGGATGCCGAAGTGGAAGTTGCGGCCGCTCCGGTCCTCGGGGAAGAAGTCGCCGGCGCCGTCGAACGTCAGCCGCGTCTTCGTGGAAGGTGCGAGATCGGCCGCGCAGCCGATCAGCCAGGGCACCTTCTGCGCGACGGCGTTCAGCACCTTGCCGGAGGCGTCGCGTCCGGCAAGGCCCTTCCCGTCGGGCTCGAACGACGGGATGTCGCGGCTCCAGCCGTCCGGGAGCTCCCGCCGCTGCATGCGCAGGAGCTGGTCGGCGAGCTCGGGGTGCTCGGTGCCGAAGGCGTCGAACCGGGCCATCCATGCATCGCGGGCAGCGCGGCCGCGCGCGCCGATGCCCTGGCGGAAGTGCTCGTAGACGCCGTCGGGGACGAGGAATTGCGCGTCCTCGGGCCAGCCGTAGTTGCGCTTGGTGGCGCGCACCTCGTCCTCGCCGAGCGGCTCGCCGTGCGCCGCGCTCGTGTCCTGCTTGTGCGGCGCCCCGTGGGCGATGTGGCTGTCGACGATGATCAGCGTCGGCCGCTCCTCCTCGTGCTCGAACAGCTCGAAGGCGCGTGCGAGCAGCCCCAGGTCGTTCGCGTCTCCGACGCGCGTGACGTTCCACCCGTAGCCGAGGAAGCGCGCGGCGACGTCCTCGGAGAACGCGAGCGCGGTGTTGCCCTCGATCGTGATGTGGTTGTTGTCGTAGATCCAGCAGAGGTTCGAGAGCCTGAGGTGCGCGGCGAGCGAGGCCGCCTCGCTCGAGATGCCCTCCATCATGCAGCCGTCCCCGGCGAGCGCGTACACGTCGAAGTCGAAGAGCGTGTAGCCGGGCCGGTTGAAGTGCGCGGCCTGCCAGAGACCGGCGATCGCCATGCCGACCGACGTGGCGACGCCGTTCCCGAGCGGCCCCGTCGTCGTCTCGACGCCCGACGTCCAGCGGTACTCCGGATGGCCGGGGCAGCGCGAGTCGAGCTGGCGGAAGCGCTTGAGGTCGTCGAGCGGCACGGACAGCTCCCCCAGCGTCTCGTACGCGGGGTTGACCGCCTTCACGCCCGTGAGGTGGAGGAGCGAGTAGAGCAGCGTCGAGGCATGGCCCGCCGAGAGCACGAAGCGGTCGCGCCCCGGCCAGATCGGGTCGTCGGGGTCGAAGCGAAGGTGGTTCTGCCAGAGCTCGTACGCGACGGGCGCCATCGCCATCGGCGTGCCCGGATGTCCCGAGCTCGCCTTCTGGACGGCGTCGATGCAGAGCGTTCGGATGGTGTTGACGCAGAGCCTGTCCATGTCGGTCGTCGTCACCGGAACCTCCAGACGTGTCTCGTCGCCGTGCGGCGGCGACGCTCAGTGCCTCCCACCTCGCGGCACGTTACTGGTCATTCGTGTCGAGGGATGCCCGCGCTCGAGGACAAGCACCGCTCCGCCGAGACGGTGGTCGATCTCCTCCCCGACGAGGGCGACGTCGTCGTCGGCGCGGCCAACGCCGAGCCGCGGACGCTCGTGGACGCGATCGAGGTGAGCTCGTCCCGCCTCCCGCAGCTGCGGCTGCACCAGATGCTCCCGCTCCGCGACCGCCCGTCGATCGACGGATCCCTGCAGAGCCTGCGGCACGTGTCGTGGTTTCTCTCCCCGCACGACCGCGAAGCCTTCAACCGCGGCGCCTGCGATCTCGTTCCCGACAACTTCAGCGACGTCCCGCGGCTCATGGCGGCGCTGCGACCAGCTCTGGCGCTGGCCGCCGCCGCGCCGCCCGACGCGCACGGGTGCCTCTCGCGTGGCCTCCACGCGACTACCTCTCACCCTTCATCGGCGAGGTTCCCTTCTTCCTAGAGGTCAACACCCTGGGCGTCGAGCCGTGGCCGGTCGACTACCCGAACGACCCGAGCATCGTCGCCCGCGAGGCGCGCTTCATCGCCACCAACGCGACGCCCGAGGTCGACTTCCTGGGCCAGTGCGCCTCGGAGTCGCTCGGCAGCCCGCACTGGTCGTCCTCGGGCGGCCAGCCGGACTTCGCCCGCGGGGCCGTCATGTCCGAGCGCGGGCAGTCGTTCATCTGCCTGCACTCGACGACCGGCGACGGCACGGTCTCGCGCATCGTCCCCCAGCTCCACCCCGGCGGGCTCCGGCTCGGGCCGGCCGGCTGTCGCGATCGAAACCGATCGTGCCTGCGGAGCGAACACAGAGCGAGAGCCCAACCCAGGCAGAGGGAGGAACATGTCTCGCAAGACCCTGCTCAGCGCGCTCGCGCTCACGATCGTGGCGATCTTGGCCTTCGCGGCCTGCGGCGGCGACGACGACAGCGACGGCGCCGCCGCCGAAGGCGAGGTCGTGACCGTCACGCTGGACGAGCAGAACGGCTCGGGACAGTCCGGAACGGCGGAGCTGACGGCCGCCGGCGACGCCCAGACGACCGTCGTCCTCGAGCTCTCCAACCCACCCGACAACGCGCAGCCCGTGCACATCCACACCGGCGCCTGCGCGGATCTCGGCGACGTCGCCTTCCCGCTGACGAACCTCGAGGGCGGGACGTCGGAGACGACCGTGGACGTCTCGCTCACCGACCTCCAGGGCGGCGGCTACGCCATCAACGCCCACGAGTCGGAGGAGAACATCCAGAACTACGTCGCCTGCGGGGACATCGGATAGCGCCGAGCCGCTCGACGTGCAGGGGCCGGGCATGCCTGGCCCCTACGTCGTGGGCGTAGGCGCTGGTCCTGCGTCCGTAGGGGCGGGGCTTGCCCCGCCCTCGCCGTCGGCCGCGGTCAGCCTGCCTGCGCCCCGGCCACCTCGGCGAGCCGGCAGAGGGCGTTCACGAGCCGCATCTCCTCGATCGTGACGCAGCACGCCTCGAGCAGCCGCGGCGAGCACACGAGGACGGCCAGGCACTGCGCCCGCGAGATGGCGACGTTGAGGCGGTTGCGGGAGAAGAGGAAGGCGAGGTTTCGCGGCACGTCCTCGCCGCTCGAGGTCGCCATCGAGAAGAAGAC
>CAZCIJ010000195.1:0-3176 GCA_964498265.1 uncultured Gaiellales bacterium
GCGGAGAGCATCCTCGCCGGCTTCTTCATGGCGCTCGGGACCACCGGGATCCTCGGGGCGCTGCGCGCGGGCCGCAGCGCCTATGCAGCCTCGACGGTTGCCGGCGCGTTCGGGATCGCGCTGGCCGCGGCCTGCGGCTCGACGGAGCACCACGCGGCGGGCTGGTGGGGCTACGAGCTCGGCGCGACGGTAGCGCTCATGGGTCTCAGCCTCGCCGGGCTCAAGCGGCGCCGCTAGACGTTTGATCGGAAAGCCGGATCAAGCGTCGCGTTGGCGCTGGTAGCTGGACGGCCATGCCGTAAGGCCGCCATGCGGCCCCGTGTATGGAGACGATTGATCGGTTTATCGATCAATCGTCTAGGCTGGGAGGAGCTCGCGCGCGAGCAGGGTCTCGGCGATCTGGACGGCGTTCAGCGCCGCCCCCTTGCGCAGGTTGTCGTTGACGACGAGGAGGGCGAGCGCGTTCTCGGCCGTCGGGTCGCGCCGGATGCGGCCCACGTGGACCTCGTCCGTGCCTGCGACCCGGCCCGGGGTCGGCAGGTCCGAGAGCCGAACGTGCGGCGCGTCCGCGAGTACCTCCCGCGCCCGCGCGGGCGTCAGCGGCGATGCCGTCTCCACCCACACCGCTTGGGCGTGCCCGACCAGCACGGGCACGCGCATGCAGGTCGCGTGGAGAGGCAGGTCGGGGCGGCCGAGGATCTTCCTCGTCTCCTCCCGCAGCTTGTACTCCTCGGACAGCTCGCCGCTCTCGCCTTGGGGCGCCCAGTCCATCGACAGGTCGGCCTCCAGCGGCCTCGTCGCCCGCAGCTTCTCGATGCCCGCGTCGCCTGCGCCGGACATCGACTGGTAGGTGGCGAGCCTGACCCGAGTGACGGTCGCGGCCTCGTCGAGCGGTCGCAGGACGCACGCGAGCTGCATCGCCGAGCAGTTCGGGTTCGCCACGATGCGGTCGTCGCCGCCGATCGCGTCGTCGTTGACTCCGGCGACGACGAGCGGGACGCCTTCGGCGAGCCGATACGCGTCGGACTTGTCGATGACGAGAGCGCCGCCCTCCACCGCCGCAGGGACGAGCTCCCGGCTCGTCTCGGAGCCGACGGAGAAGAAGCAGAGGTCGAGGTCGCCTGCGGCGAGCGCCTCCCGAGTGGCTTCCTCGATGCGAAGCTCGCCGCCCGCATAGAGGACGGTGGAGCCGGCGGAGCGCGCGCTCGCGAATCCGCGCACGTGCTCGAAGGCTCGCACGGCCAGGAGCTCGAGGGTCACGGTTCCGACTGCGCCCGTAGCGCCGACGACGCCGATGCGCGTCCGCGTGCTCGGGCCCGGCGCAGGACTACGCATGCTGACGCTCGGATCCGGGCACGTCGAGGTCGAACGCCGTGTGGAGGGCCTTCACCGCCGGCTCGACCTCGTCGTCGTGGAGGTAAAACGCGATCTTGACCGGGGAGGTCGAGATGAACTGAGGCTCGACCCCGAGCTCGCGAAGGGCGGCGAACGTCTGAGCCGCAACGCCCGGATGGCTCTTCATCCCGGCGCCGACGACCGTGACCTTTCCGAGATCGTCGCGCTCCGACCACGAAGCGCCGAGCCGGTCGAGGGTCCCGCACGTCGCGCCACGGTCCTCGAGCGGGGCGGAGAAGACGATCACGTCCGTGCTCGTCTGGATGATCGTGTCGATGTTGACGTTGGCGGTCGCGAGAGCCTCGAACAGCTCGGCGGGGTGTGCGCCCTGGACGCGGTAGACCGCCTCCTTCGTGTGCGTGACACCGGAGATGATCGCCTTCTCGAGCATCCGCTCATCCTCCCGCGTGACCCAGGTCCCGGGCTCGTCGCTGAACGTCGAGCGCACGTGCACCCGGACGCCGTAGCTTCTCGCGAGCTCGACCGAGCGTAGCTGAAGGACCCTCGCTCCCGCAGCCGCCATCTCGAGCATCTCCTCGTACGTCACGGCATGGAGCTTGCGCGCCTCGGGGACGAGTCGGGGATCGGCGGTGAAGACGCCGTCCACGTCCGTGTAGATCTCGCACGAGTCGGCGGGGAGCGCCGCCGCGAGCGCCACCGCGGTGGTATCCGTGCCGCCCCGGCCGAGCGTGGTCAGGTCGAGCCCGGTCGAGATGCCCTGGAAGCCGGCGACGAGCACGATCGCGTCGCGCTCGAGCACCTCGCGGATGCGCCGCGCGCGTACCTCGATGATCTTCGCCTTGCCGTGCACGGCATCGGTCACGATCCCCGCCTGGGATCCCGTGAGCGAGATCGCCTCGGGGCCGAGGTCGTCGATCGCCATGGCGACCAGCGCGCACGAGACGCGCTCGCCCACGGTGAGGAGCATGTCGAGCTCGCGCGGGTCGGGGGCGGGGGAGACCTGATGCGCGAGGGAGATCAGCTCGTCCGTCGTCTTCCCCATGGCCGAGACGACCCCGACCACCTTGGCGCCCTGCACCCGGGCGGCGACGAGCCGGGCCGCGACCTGCCTGATCCGCGTGGGATCGCCGACGGACGTCCCGCCGAACTTCATGACGACGAGACCGGCGCCGCTCGCGTCGGGAGCCGGCGCGACCTCCGGGAGCGCCTCGAACTCCGCCACGCCGTCTCGAACCAGGCCCTAGAGCTCCCGGCGTCCGGCCAGGGCTCGGCCGAGGGTCACCTCGTCCGCGTACTCGAGGTCGCTGCCCACGGGCAGCCCGCTCGCGAGCCGCGTAACCCGCGTCCGGGAGCGCAGGCGCTCCGCGATGAACGCGGCGGTCGCCTCGCCCGTCATCGTCGGGTTCGTCGCGAGCACGACCTCCTCGACTCCGCCGTGCTCGACCCGCCGGAAGAGCTGCTCGAGCCGCAGGTGCTCGGGCTCGACGCCGTCGAGGGGGGAGAGCGCGCCGCCGAGGACGTGATACAGGCCCCGGTACTCGTGCGTGCGCTCGAGCGACATGAGGTCGGCGGGCTGCTCGACGACGCAGATGACCGCTCGGTCGCGGCGCGCGTCGTTGCAGATCTCACATACCTCCTCCTCTGTCAGGTTCCCGCACTCGCGACAGAAGCCGATGCGCTCCTTCGCCTCGCGGATCGCCTCGGCGAGGGCGACGGCCTCCTCTCTCGGGGCGCGCAGGAGATGGAAGGCAAGTCGCTGCGCCGTGCGCGTCCCCACGCCCGGAAGGCGCGTCAGCTGCCCGATCAGGTTGTCGAGAACC
>CAZCIJ010000195.1:3186-6430 GCA_964498265.1 uncultured Gaiellales bacterium
CGAGTGCACCTGACGTCATCCTCGTGCTCTGTCCGGGGATTACGGCGCGCCCTGGCGGCTGCTACGCTGGCGCGTCGAGTTACCACTGCGTCCTCAGTCGCGCCCGTGGTAACTCGCTGCACTAGCCTAGGGCGCTCCCTGCGTCCTTCCCCAGCTTGGTTTTCGCTCGCCAGGATCATCACCGAAATCCCCGGACAGGGCACCCGCGGCGCGCCCGGATGCGTCGGCGCCGCAGGCTCTGAGTCACAATCCGGGGAGGCCGAGCGTGCCCAGGCCCCCCATCGCGCCTCCGAGCTTCGACTGCATGAGGTCCTGCGCGTTCCGAAGGGCCTCGTTGACGGCCGCGAGGACGAGATCCTCGAGCATCTCGGGATCGTCTGGGTCGATCGCTTGGGCGGCGATCTTGAGCTCGACGATCTCGCCCGCCCCTGTCGCCGTGACGCGCACCATGCCGCCACCGGCCGAGGCCTCCACGGTCTCCTTCGCCAGCTCCTCCTGCGCGCGCGCCATCTGGGCCTGCATCTCCTGCACCTGCTTGAGCATCTTGTTCATGTCCATCTTCATTCGTCGCCGACCTCCTGGGCGTCGAAGGTTTGCTTGAGGAGGGTCACGATGTCCTCCTCGCTCGCCGGGCTGCGCCCACCCTCGGGCTCGTCGGCCTCCGCGACTGGCTCGCCTAGCGCGAAGGCGGGCGTGAGTCGACGACCCGTGACCTCGTAGAGCACCTCCTCGAGCAGATGGACGTTCTTGGGCTCCTCCGCGAGGTTTCGATGGAAGGAGGCGTGGGCCGGGAACTCGATCACGATCCGGTGCCCGGTCAGCTCGACGGGTCGGGCCTCCCTGAGCATGGAGGCGGCCGGGATCGAGCGCTCCTCGAGGGCGGGCAGGACCGTCTGGCGCCATTGCTGCTGCAGGTGCTCGAGATCGAGGTGCTCTTCCTGGCCAGGGCCCCGAGCCTGCTCCGTCCCTTCGCGAGCGGCGCCTCCCTCGCCTCGCGAGGGTTCGGCCTCCACAGTGGCCGGTCGGGGAGGATCGGCGGTCGCCGCTGCGGGCGAGCCGACCCGAGCCTCGAGCTGGTCGAGACGGAGGAGGAGAGCGTCACGCGACGTGTCCGCCTGGGGCCGCGTGACCTTGACGAGGGCGAGCTCGAGCGGAAGCCGAGGATCTCCTCCTTCCCGGATCTCCTCGACGGCGAGCGCCAGCAGGTCGATGAGGCGGAGCACGTCGGCCTCGCCGAGCTGGTTCGCCTGTTCCCGCAGCCGCTCGCGCGTCTCCTCCGTCGCCGGGGTGGTCTCGGGAACGTCGCCCGTGTGCTGCACGAGCATGACGTAGCGAAGGTGCTCGAGGAGATCGGTCACGAGCCTGCCTATGTCCTGCCCGTGCTCGGCGAGCTCCTCGACGAACGCGAGCGCCCCCGCGGCGTCCCCGTCGACGACCAGGTCGCAGAGACGGAAGAGCGCCTCTTCCTCGACGGCGCCGAGGAGCTCCAGCACCGCCCGGACCGTGACGGCCCCGTCGGTCGCCGAGGCAAGCTGGTCGAGGGTCGAGACCGCGTCGCGAAAGCTCCCTCGCGAGCTCCGCGCGACGAGAGCGAGCGCCGAGTCGGGCGCCTCGATTCCCTCGCCGTCGGCGACGTGGCGCAGCAGCCGAGCGAGCTCGGCCAGGCGTGGCCGCTCGAACCGGAACGTCTGGCAGCGCGATCGAACCGTCGGGAGCATCTTCGTGAGATCGGTGGTGCAGAAGATGAAGACGAGGTGCGGGGGCGGCTCCTCGATGAGCTTGAGCAGCGCGTTGAACGCAGCGTCGGTGAGCTGGTGCGCCTCGTCGAGGATGTACACCTTGCGCCGTCCGGCCACCGGCTGGACGATCACTCGCTCGCGGATCTCGCGCACGTCGTCGATCCAGCGCTGGGACGCGGCATCCATCTCGACGACGTCGAGGGACGTCCCCGCGGCGATCGTCCGGCACGACTCGCACTGCTTGCACGGCATGGCCGTCGGGCCCTGCTCGCAGTTGAGCGCCTTCGCGAGGATCCGGGCGAGCGAGGTCTTGCCCGTCCCGCGCGGGCCGGCGAAGAGGTAGGCCTGGCGCACGTGGTCTCGCTCGATGGCGTTGCGCAGCGTGCGCACGACAGCCTCCTGGCCCACCACCTCGTCGAAATCGAGCGGCCGGTACTTGCGGTAGAGCGCGGTCATGCCATCTTTCTCATTTCAGTCGAAAGATGGCTAGAAGTTCCTGTCATGCGCCGCACCCCGCCTGATCCTTGCACAGACTCGGGTGGGTCGCCATGTCCCAACCATGCCGCATCGTCGCAGACGTCCGCGAGCGCCGTAGCGGAGTCATCGACGAGCTGCGGGCCCCGAGGTGTTGAGGTTCACAGAGCCATCTCGCGGCCGCACGAGCCATCTCGCGGCCGGTGACTACCACCCGCCCGGGCGCGTCATTGTCGAGCGCAAGAGGGTAGCCACGCTCGCGAAGCGAGCGTGGCCCGGCCGCGCACCCGCCGTCGAGAGTGCATCCGGGGCGGTGCCGGCGACGCTTGCTCGGGCCAGGCTGCTCCGCGGCGCCTGAGACGCTCCGCTTAGCGCTGCTTCCTTCCGGACCTGACGCGGTTCGCAGGCTCCCATCGCGCGGAACCTGGCCGTCGACGCTCGCGTGCGCAAGCCCTACCTCGAATACTGCCCCCTCGGGAAGGAGTTCAGCCCCGCTGTAGCGGATTGCGGGTTCAGGGAACCGCTAGCTCCCCGCCTAGCGCGACCGGGCAGGACGATGGTACCAGCGGCCTTCACGCGGCAGGGAAGACTTCGATGCGCGCCCGGTGGCCGGTCGAGCGAGCGAGCGCCTGGTCGCTCGTGACGAGCGGCGCGCCGAGAGCCTCGGCCAGCGCGACATACGCTGCGTCGTACGGGGTGAGGTTGTCGCGAAGCTGCCAGATTCGCGGAAGCAGGCGTGTGTGCGGATATCGCTCGACCCGCAGGGCAGCGAAGTCCTCGAGGGCGAGAAGCGCGCGTCTACGCGACAGCGCGCCCGTTTGCTCGTGGCGTCTGAGTCCGCTCGTTACCTCGATGTCGATCAGGTGCGGGGCGCTCACCCGGGTCTCGACGGAGAGGAGACGATCGGCGAGCAATTCTGCCTGTGGCTCCGTCTCGAGGAGGAGGTCGAGAACGGCGGAGGCGTCGAGGACCATTCAGCGTGGGGGAACCCCTGGTTCCCCCACGGACCCCCTCCTCGCGAGCGCCCCGGG
>CAZCIJ010000196.1:0-6408 GCA_964498265.1 uncultured Gaiellales bacterium
GACGTCGATCTCGACCATCCAGTGGGTGATGACCGGCTACATGCTCGCGTTCGCGAGCGTGATCCCGCCCGCCGGGTGGGCGAGCGAGCGCTTCGGCGCGAAGCGGGTGTGGCTCGTGTCGCTGCTCCTGTTCATGGCCGGCTCGGCGCTCGCCGGCGCGGCTTGGTCGATCGGCTCGCTGGTCGGGTTCCGGGTGCTGCAGGGCCTCGGCGCGGGGATGATCCTGCCCGTCGGCCAGACGATGCTCGCCCAGGCCGCAGGGCCGCAGCGGATGGGGCGGGTGATGACCCTGATCGGCGTGCCGATGCTGCTCGCCCCGGTGCTCGGCCCCGTGCTCGGCGGGGCGATCGTCGAGCAGGTCAGCTGGCGCTGGATCTTCTACGTCAACCTGCCCGTCGGGGTCCTCGCGCTGCTTGCCGCGTGGCGGATGCTGCCCGAGGCGAGACCGCAGCTCGGCCAGCGGCTCGACCTGCGCGGGCTGATGTTGCTCTCGCCGGGCATCGCCGTCTTCCTCTACGGCATGTCGGAGGCCGGCAGCCAGGGCGGCTTCGAGAGCGCGGGCACGCTCGCCGCCGCGTCGATCGGGCTCGCGCTCGTCGCGCTGTTCGTCTGGCACGCGCGGACGCGCAGGGCGGCCCTGATCGACCTCTCCCTCTTCGGCCGCCGCGGCTTCGCGAGCGCCGCCGCCCTGAACTTCCTGCTCCCGCTCGCGCTCTTCGGCTCGCTGATCCTGCTGCCGCTCTACTACCAGGTCGTCCGCCGCGAGAGTCCGCTGCAGGTCGGGCTGCTGCTCGTCCCGCAGGGCGTCGGAGCGGCCCTGGCGATGCCGCTCGCCGGTGTCCTCACCGACAGGCTCGGCGCGCGCCTCGTCGTCTCGGTCGGGGTCGTCGTGGCGGCGGGAGGCGCGCTCGCCTACACCCAGATCGGCGCCGACACCTCCTATCTCTCCCTCGCCGGCGCGCTGCTTGTGCTCGGGCTGGGGATCGGCAGCACGATCATGCCCTCGATGGCGGCCGCCTTCCGGACGCTCGCGCGCGAGGAGACCCCTCGAGCGACCAGCGCCCTCAACGCCATCCAGCGCATCGCCGGCGCCATCGGCACGGCCCTGCTCGCGATCATCCTGCAGCGAGCGATCGCGGCGAACCTGCCCGACCTCCAGACCGGCATCCAGGCGATCGCAACCCTCTCGCGTGAGCAGCGGGCGGCGGTCGCGCCGGCGCTCGCCGATGCGTTCGGCACCACGTTCTGGGTCGCGGCCGCCCTGATCGCACTCGCGCTGCTCCCGGCCCTCCTGCTGCCAGGCGCACGGCGACAGCAGGCTGGCGCCTCGGCCGAGCCGGCCGCCGAGGAAAGGACGGCGGCATGACGGTGCCCCTGGCAGCGAGCCTCTACGACTGGCTCGCCTTCCTCCACGTGCTCGCGGCCATGGTCTGGGTCGGCGGTGGGGTCATGCTCGCCGTCCTCGCCGGTCGTGTGCTCCGGGATCCCGACCCTGACGCCGTCCGCCGCTTCACCGGCACCCTGCGCGTGCTCGGCCCCCTCGTCCTCGCCCCGGCGACCGTCGCGGTCGTCGCGCTCGGCATCGCGCTCGTGGTCGATAGCGCGGCCTGGGATCTCGGGCAGCTCTGGGTCCAGCTGGGGCTCGCCCTCTTCACGGCGGCGTTCCTGATCGGCGCAGTCCACCAGAGCCGGACCGCGATCGGTGCGGAGCGAGCGACGGCTCGCGGCGACCAGGAGGAAGCAGTCCGGCAGCTCGCCCGCTGGTCGTGGGGTTATCGGTTGATCGTGCTTCTTCTCGTCGCTGCGGCCTGGGACATGGTCGTCAAACCCGGTCACTAGTGGGGCGTCTCCCAACGTTGCACCTGAAACCGGCGTCCCGCGACGCCGCACTAGATCTAGGGAGCGACGAAGCCCACCCGCTCGTAGGCGAGAGCCAGCGTCTCGGAGGCGACCGCGTGCGCCTTCGCGGCGCCGTGCGCGAGGATCGCGCCCAGCTCCGCGTCGTCGGCGCGGAGCTCGGCGAAGCGACGCTGGAGGGGCTCGAGCAGCTCGACGACGGCCTCGGCGACGCCCTGCTTGAACGCGCCGTAGCCCTGACCGTCGTAGCGCGCCTCGATCGCCTCGGGGCTCTCGTCCAGCGTCGCCGACAGAATCTCGATCAGGTTGGTCACGCCGGGCTTCTCGGGCGAGCGGAGCACGTCGCGCCCCGAGTCGGTCACCGCAGACCGGATCTTCTTGCGAACGACGTCCACGGGGTCGAGCAGCCGCACGATGCCGGCGTCCGAGTCGGCCGACGTGGACATCCTCCAGGTGGGATCCTGGAGGTCCATGATCATCGCGCCCACCTCGGGGTACGTCCCCTCGGGGACGGTGAACGTCTCGCCGAAGCGGTTGTTGAAGCGCTGAGCGAGGTCTCGGGCGAGCTCGAGGTGCTGCCGCTGGTCCTCTCCGACCGGAACGGCGTCGGCCTGGTAGAGCAGGATGTCCGCCGCCTGGAGCACCGGATACGTGAGCAGGCCGACGCCGAACCCGTGCTCCTTCGCGGACTTCTCCCGGTACTGGGGCATGCGCCGCAGGTCGCCGTAGGGCGTCATGCACTCGAGCACCCAGGCGAGTCGCGGGTGCTCGGACACCTGGCTCTGCACGAACAGCGTCGAGCGCTCGGGGTCGATGCCGCAGGCAATGAGGAGCGCGGCGAGGTCGAGCGTCGACTCTCTGAGCTCCCGCGGATCCTGCGGAACGGTGATCGCGTGGAGATCGACGATCGGGTAGAAGCAGTCGGCCTCGTCCTGCTGGGCCACCCATCGGCGGATCGCGCCGAAGTAGTTGCCGAGGTGCTTGTCGCCGGTCGGCTGGATGCCGGAGAGGATGCGCATGGCCAGACGTGATTATCCTGAGTCTCCATGGCTGTCGTCGACTCGACCTGGACGCCGTCGTCGTGGCGGGCCCGTCCCGTGTGCCAGCAGCCCGCGTGGCCCGACGGCGAGCGGCTCGAGCAAGCGCTCGGCACGCTCAAGACGCTGCCGCCGCTCGTCTTCGCCGGCGAGGCGCGAGCCCTGCGCGCGGCCCTTGCCGAGGTGAGCGAGGGACGGGCGTTCCTCCTGCAGGCCGGCGACTGCGCCGAGTCGTTCCGAGAGTTCTCGGCGGTCGCCATCCGGGAGAAGCTCCGCATCATGCTGCAGATGGCGGCGGTGCTCACGTACGGGGCCGCGCTCCCCGTCGCGAAGGTCGGCCGGATCGCCGGCCAGTTCGCCAAGCCGCGCTCGTCGCCCACGGAGCAGGTCGGCGGGGTGGAGCTTCCGTCGTTCTTCGGGCACATGGTCAACGACGACGCGCCGACGCCGGAGGCGCGCGTCCCGGACCCGGAGCGGATGGTGCGCTGCTACCAGCAGTCGGCCGCCACGCTGAACCTGCTGCGGGCCTTCACGAAGGGTGGCTTCGCGGACATCATGCGCGTCCACGAGTGGAACCAGGCGTTCGTGGCCAGCTCGGCGGAGGGGCGGCGCTACGAGCGGCTCGCCACCGAGATCGAGCGGGCGCTCCGGTTCATGGCCGCCTGCGGCATCGACCTCGCTTCCACCCAGCAGCTCCACGAGGTCGACGTCTGGACCTGTCACGAGGGTCTCGTGCTCGACTACGAGGAAGGGCTCACGAGGCGAGACTCGCTCACCGGAGACTGGTACGACTGCGCAGCCCACATGCTCTGGATCGGCGAGCGAACGCGCCAGCCGGACGGCGGCCACGTGGAGTTCTTCGCCGGCGTCCACAACCCGCTCGGCTGCAAGCTCGGGCCGTCGGCGACGGCCGACGAGGCGCTCGAGCTCTGTGAGCGCCTCAATCCCGACCGGGTCCCCGGGCGCCTCACGTACATCGTGCGCATGGGCGCCGGGCTCGTCGCGGAGCGCCTGCCGCCCATCATCCGGGCGCTGCGAGACGCGGCGCATCCGGTCGTCTGGGCCTGCGATCCCATGCACGCGAACACGGTTCGAACCGCGCGCGGCGTGAAGACGCGGCACTTCGACGCCATCATGGCCGAGATCGAGGCCTTCTTCGGGGCGTGCTGGCGCGAAGGCGCCTGGCCGGGCGGCATCCATCTCGAGTTCACCGGTGACGAGGTCACCGAGTGCCTCGGGGGCGCGGAGGCCGTCGTCGAGGAGCAGCTCTCCCAGCGCTACGAGACCCTCTGCGACCCACGCCTCAACGCACGCCAGTCGCTGGACGTCGCCTTCCGCATCGCGGAGCTGATGCGTCAGCGCGAGGCGTTCCCGGGCTCCGATCGTTGATGGACCTCGTCCTGCGCAGCGCCCACGTGGCGGGCGACGCAGGCGTCGGGTTGGTCGACATCGGGATCGACCGGGGGCGCGTGGCCGTGGTCGCACCGGGGCTGGCGGCGGACGGGCCCGAGCTCGACGTCGGAGGGCGCCTCGTCGCTCCGGGCTTCGTCGAGACGCACATCCACCTCGACAAGTCGTGCATCCTCGATCGGTGCACGTCCGAGGAGGGAACGCTCGAGGAGGCGATCGCGGAGGTCGCGTCGGCGAAGCGAGGCTTCACGGAGGACGACGTGCACGCGCGGGCCGCGCGCACCCTCGAGCGCTGCATCCTGCACGGGACGACGCACATGCGCACGCACGTCGAGGTCGACCCGGTCGTCGGGCTGCGCGGCGTCCGGGGCGTCCGACCCCTCCTGGACGAGTACCGGTGGGCGCTCGACCTCGAGCTCTGCGTCTTCCCGCAAGAGGGTCTCCTCAACAACCCCGGCACGGACGAGCTCATGGTGGAGGCGCTCAGCAGCGGGGCGGCGACGGTCGTCGGAGCAGCGCCGTACACGGACTCCGATCCCAAGGGTCAGATCGACCGCGTCTTCGAGCTCGCGCGCGAGTTCGACGTGGATATCGACATGCATCTCGACTTCGGAGACACGCCCGATGGGATGCAGGTGGAGTACGTGTGCGAGAGGACAGAGGCAACGGGGTGGGGCGGCCGGGTCGCCGTCGGTCACGTGACCCAGCTGACCACGATCGCGCCGGAGCGGTTCGATGCGATCGCTCGCCGGCTTGCCGACGCAGGCGTCGCCGTGACGGTGCTCCCCTCGACCGACCTCTACCTCATGGGGCGCAGCCGGGAGCTCGACGTGCCGCGAGGCGTCGTGCCCGTGCACCGCCTCGTGCGCGCGGGCGTCAACTGCTCGCTCTCCACGAACAACGTGCTCAATCCGTTTACGCCGTTCGGCGACTGCTCTCTCCTGCGCATGGCCAACCTCTATGCGAACGTCGCTCAGGTGGGGAGCGACGACGACACGGCCGCGTGCTTCGAGATGGTGACGGGGCGAGCCGCGCGCCTCGTGCAGAAGGAGGGCCACGGTGTCGCATCCGGGTGCCACGCCGACCTCGTCGTGCTCGACTGCGACTCGCCCGCGGCCGCCGTCGCCGAGATCGCCGAGCCGCTGATGGGCTTCAAGCGCGGGCGGATGACCTTCTCGCGCCAGCGTCCCGCGCTCCACCGGCCATGACCGTTCGCGTCGATCCGCTGGGCGCGTGCGTCCCCGGCGAGGACGTCGTGCTCGAGCCGTCGGCGAGCGGCGCCCTGGACGGCCTCTCGTTCGCGGCGAAGGACGTCTTCGACGTCGTCGGCGCGCGCACGGGCTTCGGCAGCCCTTCGTGGTCGAGCTCGCACGCGCCCGCCGCCCGTACCGCCGAGGCGGTCGAGTCGCTGCTCGCGGCGGGAGCCCGCCTGGTGGGCAAGACCGTCACGGACGAGCTCACGTACTCGCTGACCGGCGAGAACGTCCACTACGGGACGCCCAGGAACCCGCGCTGCCCCGACCGCGTGCCGGGAGGCTCGTCCAGCGGCTCGGCGTCGGCTGTCGCGGGCGGGGTGTGCGACATCGGTCTCGGCACTGACTGCGGCGGCTCCGTGCGCATTCCCGCCAGCTACTGCGGCCTCTACGGGATGCGCCCGACGCACGGCCGCGTGTCCGTCCAGGGCGTGTGCCCGCTCGCCCCGAGCTTCGACACGGTCGGCTGGCTCACTCGGGATGCCCGCACGCTCGAGCGAGCCGGCTCGGTGCTCCTCGGGGAGCCCCGGATCGTCGGCGGCCGAGCGCCCTCCCCCGGAGCCCGGCCGCAGCGTGTGCTGATCGCCCGCGACGCGTTCGCGCTGGCCGAGGCGCAGGCGGCGACCGCGCTCGCCGAGCCGCTCGCCCGCGTGGTGGACGCTGTCGGCCCGTCCGAGGAGATGGCCGTCAGCGGCGAGGGGCTCGAGCGCTGGATGCGGTGCTTCCGCGTCATCCAGGCGTACGAGATCTGGCAGAACCTCGGCGCGTGGGTGCGCGAGGCGAAGCCGGAGCTGGGGCCGGGGGTGAAGGAGCGGTTCGACTGGGCCTCGCGCGTGCGCGAAGAGGAGGGG
>CAZCIJ010000197.1:0-6403 GCA_964498265.1 uncultured Gaiellales bacterium
GCGATGCGCCGTGTGCAGACCCCCAGCCGGGGGTGCGAGCCATTCGGAATCAATCGTCTAGGCCTACCCCGCCTCCGGAAGGCGGGACGCAGGGCCGAGCATGCTCGGCCCCTACACGGCATGCTCGGCGCCACGCCTCGTGTCGTCAGCCTCGTAGCACCGCCTCGATCTCCGACCGTCCGCCGAGGGAGGGCTGGGCGCCCGCCCGCGTGACCGCGACCGCCGCGGCCGCGCTCGCGAAGCGGACGGCCGCAAGCAGGGGCGCGCCGTCCGCGAGCCTGGAGGCGAGGGCTCCGCAGAAGGCGTCCCCGGCCGCCGTGGTGTCGACGACGTGCTCGACGGGGAAGGCGGGCACGTGCTCCTCGCCCTCGCTCGAGAGGACGAGCGCGCCCGAGGCGCCGAGCGTGACGACGACGCAGGCGGCTCCGCGCTCGCGCAAGGCGGAGGCGGCTCGCCGCACGCCCTCGGGCGGGATCCCCGTCAGGGCTGACGCCTCGTGCTCGTTCGGGACGAGCCAGGTGACCCGGCGCAGGAGCTCGGGCGGGAGCGGCCGTGCCGGCGCGGGGTTCAGGAGCACGGGCACGCCGCTTCCAGCCGCCACGCCGACGGCGTGCTCGACCGCCTCGAGCGGGATCTCCAGCTGGACGGCGAGGAGGGCGGCGCCCTCGATCGCGGCACGCGCCCGGTCGATGTCGTCCGGCGACAGGCGGCTGTTCGCCTGCGGGACGACCACGATCCGGTTCGCCCCGTCCTCGCCGATCCACACCGACGCGACGCCCGTTCCGGCCTCGGGGTCGCGGACGATCGTCTCGACCTCCACGCCCGCCCCCTCGAGGCCGCCGACGGCCAGGTCGCCCAGAGGATCCCGGCCGACCCGGGCGACGAGCCTGACGCGCGATCCGAGCCTTGCCGCCTGAACCGCCTGGTTGCCGCCCTTCCCGCCGGGGAAGAGCGCCGCGCTCGTCCCGAGGGCGGTCTCGCCCTCGCGCGGCAGCGACGGCGCCCAGACCGCGACGTCGGCGTTCACGCTTCCGACGACGGCTATCCATCGGCGCTCGCTCACGTCTCAACCTCGCAGGGCGGTCTCGAGGGCATGATGGTCATGGGCGCCTTCTTCGGCATCTGGGGTGCGATCTGGGGAGGCAGCTGGGTCGTCGGGTTGCTCATGGCCATGCTCTTCGGCGGGCTGCTCGCGCTCGTGTGCACGGTCTCTTCTCGATCACCTTCCGGCCCGACCAGATCGTGAGCGGCTTCGCGGTGAACTTCCTCGCTCTCGGTCTCACCGGCTTCCTCTTCAACTCGATCCACCCGGACGGGATCCCGAGCGCGGAAGTCTCGCGCGTCCCGAATGTCCATCTCGGATTCCTCGACGGCGTGGCCTTCCTGGGCCTGGTGTTCGGCGACCTCGACCTGCTCGTCTGGATCATGTTCTCGACGGTCATCCTGGCCTACGTCATCCTCTTCAAGCCCGCGCTCGGGTTGCGCATCCGCCCCTGCGGGGAGCACCCCAGGGCGGCCGACGCGGTCGGCATCTCCGTGTACCGCATCCGCTACGGGGCGGTCGTGACCTCGGGCGTCCTCGCCGCGCGGCGGACGGCGAAGCCGGCCGCGAAGCAGCCAGGGCCGGCGCAGCCGGGCCGGTATCGGATGTAGAGTCGCCGCGCCGGTAGCATCGGGACCGGCCCCGTTCCGCAACCCGAGGAGATCTCGTATGGAGTGCGACGTCGCCGTTCTGGGCGGTGGCCCGGGCGGCTACACGGCAGCGATCCGCGCCGCCCAGCTTGGCGCCAGGACGGTGTGCATCGAGAAGGAGGACGAGCTCGGAGGAACGTGCCTGCGCATCGGCTGCATACCCACGAAGGCCTGGGTGCAGACCGCGTATGCCATGAAGGAGGCGCGCGAGACCTTCGAGAAGCTGGGCGTCCGGGTTGGGGCGCCCGAGCTCGACCTCCCGGCCGCGAACGCCTGGAAGGCCGGCGTCGTGAAGCAGCTCACCCAGGGCGTCGCCGGCCTCTTCAAGGCGAACGGCGTCGAATGGGTCAAGGGAGTCGGTCGCTTCAAGGGCGGGAGCACGATCGCGGTCGAGGGCGGAGAGGACGTCTCGTTCGGGAGCGCGATCGTGGCCACCGGGTCGTACCCGATGCGGCCGCCGATCGAGGGCATCGACTCGCCGCTGTGCGTCGACTCGACGGGGCTGCTCGAGCAGGAGCGCGTGCCGGAGCGCCTCGTCGTCCTTGGCGGCGGCATCATCGGCTGCGAGTTCGCGTCGATCCTCGAGCGCTTCGGGTCTCAGGTCACGATCATCGAGATGCTGCCCAAGCTCATTCCCCAAGAGGACGACGAGGCGGCGGAGGAGCTCCGCAAGCAGTTCGGCCGTCGCGGGATCGCTCTCCACCTCGAGTCCCGCTGCGACCGGGTCGAGGAGAGGGACGGCGGGCTCGTCGTCACCTTCGACGGCGACCAGACGGTCGGGGCGGACCTCATGCTCGTGTCCACCGGCCGCGCTCCGCTCGTGGAGGGCATCGGCCTCGAGGACGCGGGAGTGGAGTTCGACGGGGCGACGGGCGTCTACGCCGACGACCACCGGCGCACGAACGTGCCGAACATCTATGCGATCGGGGACTGCGCCGGCTACTGGCAGCTCGCCCACACCGCGTTCCGCGAGGGAGAGGTGGCGGCCGAGAACGCCTGCGGCCACGAGGCGGTGGTCGACAACCGCGGCGTTCCGCGGCCCATCTACACGGATCCCGAGGTCGCCGGGGTCGGTCTCACGGAGCAGGAGGCGCGGGCGCAGTACGGGGATGACGTAGCGGTCGGCAAGTTCCCCTTCGCGGCGAACGGCCGCGCGATGATGCAGAACGAGGCGGTCGGCTGGGTGAAGTCGATCCACGAGACGCGCTACGGGGAGCTGCTCGGCCTCGTCATGGTGGGGCCGCACGTCACCGACCTCGTCGAGGCCGGCGTGGTCGCGCTCGACGCGGAGTCGACCGTCGAGACCGTCGCGGACGGGATGGCGGCCCATCCGACGCTCTCGGAGGCGATCAAGGAAGCGGGGCTCGTGGCCCTCGGCCGCGCGATCCACCTTCCGAACCGCAGGCGCGTGGCCGCGAGCGCCTCACGGTGACTACTAGACTGAATACGGTGAACCGCAGGGACGCGCTCATCGGGCTCGCGGTGTACAAGGGCGGGAAGGTCCTGCTCAAGCGGATGTCGAAATCGAAGGGGGGAGCGTTGATGGCGAGCAAGAAGCGGATCGGGATCGTGGCGGCAGTCGGAGCAGCGCTCGGCGCGCTCATGTTCTGGCGCCGCAAGAAGCGCCAGCAGCAGGAGTTCTTCCAGAGCTAGCCGAGAGCGCATTCCGGACTAGGGACGGCGCCTCCCTTGCCGGGGCCGATCGCCTCGTCCACGGCTCGAGGCGACGCTGGTTCGTGCCGATAGGGAGGACGACGTGATCGCAGGGATCGTCATCGGCGTCGTCGTCGCTCTTGCGATCGTCCTCGTCGTCCTCCTGTACAACCGGCTCGTTCGCCTGCGAAACCGCACGGAGAACGCCTGGGCGCAGGTCGACGTCCAGCTGCGCAAGCGCTACGACCTCGTGCCCAACCTCGTCGAGACCGTCAAGGGCTACGCGACGCACGAGCAGCGGGTCCTCGAAGAGGTGACGGCTGCGCGCGCCGTCGCCGTCGGCGCCCGCGGCGTGGAGGCGCAGGCGGAGGCCGAGAACCAGCTGACGGGGGCCTTGCGTAGGCTCTTCGCCGTCGCGGAGGCCTATCCCGACCTGAAGGCCAGCGACGGCTTCCGCGACCTGCAGGCGCAGCTCGGCGACGTCGAGCAGGACATCGCCGTGGCCCGCCAGGTCTACAACGACACCGTCCTCACCTACGCGAACGCGATCGAGACGGTGCCGACGAACGTCATCGCCGGGATCTTCAAGTTCGGTCCGAGGCTGTACTTCGAGATCGACGAGCACGCCGCGCGCGAGCCGGTCCGGGTGCGCTTCTGAGAGCAGGCAGGCGCTGGGTCGTCGCGCTCGCGGCAGCTGCGCTCGCGCTCGCCGCCGCCCCGGCCTCCTCTGCGCAGTCGTTCAGCCTTCCAGCGGCCGGCGTGTCGGTGCGGGTCGAGCCAGACGGCTCGCTGCGCGTTCGCGAGCGGATCACGTTCGACTTCGTCGGCGACTTCACCGGCGCGTTTCGCGAGATCCCGCTCCGTCCCGGCGAGTCGATCTCCGACGTCACGGTGTCCGAGGAGGGAAGGCCCTACGCGCCTGGAGCAGCTGCCGGGATCGGCAGCGCCGGCTCACCCGACACGTACGGCACGGCCCGGACGGAGGACGGCCTGCGGATCGTCTGGCACTACCGCGCGCAGAACGAGCCGCGCACCTTCGACGTCGCCTACCTCCTCTCGGGCCTCGCGGTCGCATACGACGACGTCGTCGACGTCAACCTGAAGGTCTGGGGCAGCGAATGGCAGGTGCGGCTCGGGCGGCTGACGGCGTCCCTGCGGCTGCCGGGGGATGCCGGCGGCCCCGACTACCGCGTCTGGGGCCACCCCGTGTGGGTTCGAGGAGAGGTGACGCGCCTCCCGGATCGCGCGGAGCTGCGCGCCGTCGACGTCCCTCCCGAGCAGTACGTCGAGCTGCGCGTCGTGTTCCCGCGCTCGCTGCTGACGTCCACCGCGGGCGCCCGCGTCGTGGATGGGGACGGGCTCGCGTCCATCGTGGCGGAGGAACGAGCGGATGCGGCCTCCTACGAGCGCGACCGGGCGCGCATCGACTCCGCCGTCGATCACGTGGGGCGGACGCTCGCGTACCTGCTCCTGCTCGCAGTCGGACCGGGGCTCGCCGTCGTGATCCTCGTCTGGGCGATCTTCGGGCGCGAGCGGCGTCCCGGCGCGTACGACCGCGAGTACGAGCAGGAGCCTCCCTCGGACCTGCACCCGGCGCTCGTCCCGCCGTTGCTGCGCCAGGGCACGGAGCCGGGCTCGAACGAGTTCACCGCGACGCTCTTCGAGCTGATCCGCCGCGGCCGCTACCAGGCGGCCGCGGTGACCACCGAGCGTGCGGTCTGGGGCGGGCTGCGGCGGGAGCACGTCGCCGACCTCGAGCTCTCGCTCGGCTCCGACGTCGAGCTCGCGCCGTTCGAGCGGTCGGTGGACGAGGTCGTCCGCTCCATCCTGGCCGACGGCCCGGAGCGGCTGTCCCGCTTCCGGGATCGGATCGAGGACAGCCGCAGCGCCAACGCCGCGCGCTTCGCCTCTTTCAAGCAGCGCGTCAAGGCCGCCGTCCGTGCGAGACGCTGGTACCGGGAGCGCGGGGGGCTCGTGCTCGCGACGGCCCTCGTCCTCTTCGCGGCGGCGGGCGGGATCCTCCTCGGGATCGGGATTCACGGCTTCCGGCAGGTCGCTCCTCGCTGGAACGACATCGTGCTCATCGCCGTCGGCGCCTGCCTCCTCGCGGGCGCGGCACTGCTGCTGCTCGCCGCCGCCGCGGGAGCGAGGCTCTGGCGCCGCCGGACGGACGCCGCGCAGCTCGAGGCCGCACGGTGGGAGGCGTTCCGCCGCTACCTCGCCGACTTCCCTCGCCTCGACGAGGCTCCGCCCGCGACGCTGGAGCTCTGGGAGCGCTTCCTCGTCTACGGGATCGCCTTCGGAATCGCCGAGCGCGTGCTCCAGGGCGCTCAGCTGCACATGCCGACGCACCTTCACGACGCGAGCTCGATCTACTGGGTGAGCTCGAGCTCCGATCTCGGGTCGGGCCCGTCGGCGCTCGGGATCGCCGACCTCTCGGCCGGCTTCGGCTCGGCGCTCGCGCCGCCGTCGAGCGGCTCCGGGGGCTCGGGCGGAGGCTTCTCGGGCGGTGGCGGCGGTGGCGGCGGCGGTGGAGGAGGCGGCGCCTGGTAGGCGCCCCGTGCTCAGAGCGCGGGAGCGAGGAGACGCCCCTCGCCGCGACCGCGGCTGTCGAGCCGGAGACCGAGCGAGTCGGCCAGCTCGAGCGCGCCCTCGTACTCCTCGCGGTGGACACGGCGGTCGATCTCACGGTACTCGGCGCCGACGCGGCCCGAGGGGTAGTACTGCGCCATCAGGTTAACGTAGGTTCCGGGGCCGAGCTCGCCCGCCAGGAAGCGGAGGATCGCCTCGGTCTCGTCTCGGAGGCCGGGCATGACGAGATGGCGCACGAGAACGCCTCGACGGGCGAGACCGCGCTCGTCGAGAACGAGCGGCCCCACCTGCTCGTGCATCTCGCGGACGCTCGCGCGCGCGACATCCGGATAGTCGCCCCGCTTCAGGTACCGTCTCGAGGCCTCGCTCGTCCATAGCTTGAAGTCCGGCATGTAGACCGAGACGACGCCGTCCATGAGCCGGAGCGAGTCGGGTGAGTCGTAGCTGCTCGTGTTGTAGACGATCG
>CAZCIJ010000198.1:0-6366 GCA_964498265.1 uncultured Gaiellales bacterium
GTGACGCGTCGAAGGAGGAGACGTGAGGGAAGGAGCCAACGTCGTCGCGCTCTTCGACGTCGACAACACGCTGCTCGACAACGACCACGTGATCGACGACATGCACCGCTTCATGCGCCGGGAGCTGGGCCCCAGGAGCGAGCACGAGTACTTCGAGATCCTCGAGCAGCTCCGCGACGAGCTCGGTTACGTCGACTATCTCGGGGCGCTCCAGCGCTACCGCGTCGGGCATCCTCGCGAGACGGCGGTGCTGCAGATCTCCTCCTGGCTCGTCGACTACCCGTTCGCCAACCGGCTCTTTCCCGGCTCGCTGGACGTCATCGAGCGCGTGCGGGCGATCGGCCTTCCAGTCATCGTCTCGGACGGAGACGTCGTCTTCCAGCCGCGCAAGGTCGAGCGCTCGGGCCTCTGGGAGGCCGTGGAGGGCCGCGTGCTCATCTACGTCCACAAGGACGCGGAGCTCGACGACGTCGCGAAGCACTTCCCCGCCCGCCACTACCTGCTCGTCGACGACAAGGTGCGGATCCTGGACGCCGTCAAGCGGGCATGGGGAGATCGCGTCACGACGGTCTTCCCCCGCCAGGGGCATTACGCGAACGACACCGAGCTCGTCGCCAGGTACCCGGCGCCGGACGTGACCGTCGAGCGGATCGGCGACCTCGCGAGCCTCGATCTCGATGCACTCGTCCCCGCCTGAGCGCCTCACCCTCCGAGTGGCCGCGCCCGTCCAGCTGGCCGTGCTGATCGCGCGCGAGGCGGCGCGACCCCGCCTGCGCTACGACACCGAGCGCTGGGGGACCGTCTTCCCGCTCGGGATGTACGCGGCGGCGAGCTTCCTCACCGGGGAGGTCGAGGGGATCGCGGCGGTTCGCGAGCTCGCCGGCGTCCTCGTCTGGATCGCGCTCGCGAGCTTCGGTCTCGCAGCGCTCGGGCTCGCTCGCCGAGCTCGGTGGGCCATCTCGCCTGCCTGACCGGCCGGCTCGCCGGTCGCGACGACCTCCTCGACACGGCACTCGAGCTCCGCGTCGAGCCTCAAGGCGAAAGGTCACCGGCACATGCGCCGAGAACAACAGGGTTGCCATGCGCGCAGGCAGAGCTGACAAGCCGGAGTTGACCATTCCCTCGTGGGCATGGCTCGTCGTCGCGGCGGCGCTGACGGGTGCAGGCGCGGGCGGATTGGGCGCGGCGTTCCGGCGCGTCCTCGAGCTGGCAGACGACGCGAGGAACGCTCTGATCGACTGGGCCGAGACGCTCGGCGCCGGCGGCTGGGTCTTCCCGACGGCCGCGTGCGCCGTCGGCGCGGGCCTCGCCGTCTGGCTCGTGCAGCGATTCGCCCCGTCCGACGCCGGGAGCGGGATCCCGCTCGTCGAGCGCGTCGTCGAGGGCAAGGTCGACCCTCCCTCGATCCGCCTCCCGCTCGCGGTGAAGTTCACGAGCGGCGCGCTGGGCATCGGGAGCGGCCTGGCCCTCGGCCGCGAGGGGCCGACGATCCAGATGGGAGCGGCCGTCGGGCAGATGGTGGGCAGGATGTCGCGCCGCCTCCCGGACGTCCGCACGCTCATGGCCGCGGGAGCCGGGGCGGGCCTCGGTGCGGCCTTCAACGCCCCGCTCGCCGGTGCGCTGTTCACGCTCGAGGAGCTCCTCCATCGCTTCACCGTCCGGCTCGTCGCGGCCACCCTGGTCGCGTGCGTGGCGGCGATCGTCGTCCTGCGCGCGTGGCTCGGCTCCGCGCCCGACTTCGACGTTCCCGACTACTCGTTCCAGTCCGCGGGAGCGCTCGTCGCCTTCGCCGTCGTGGGAGTCCTCGCGGCTCTCGCCGGCGTGCTCTTCGACCGCTCGCTGCTCGCGACGCTCCGCCTTGCCGACCGGGCTCGAGGCTGGCCCCGGGGAACGAAGGGCGCGCTCGTGGGCGCGGCCATCGGGCTCACCGCGTGGTTCTTCCCCGACGTCGTGGGCGGCGGCGACAACCTGAGCCAGGACGCTCTCACCGGCGCCGCCACCCTCACCGGGCTGGCTGCGCTGTTCGCCGCACGCTTCGTGATGGTCCTCGGCTCCTACGGCACCGGGGCCGCGGGAGGGCTCTTCGCGCCCCTGCTCGTTCTCGGGTCGGAGCTGGGCCGCTTCGTCGGCGAGGCCGGGGCCGCGATCGCCCCCGGCTCGGCGCCGGATCCCGGCGCGCTCGCGCTCGCCGGCATGGCCGGCCTGGTGGTGGCGACCGTGCGTGCGCCGCTCACCGGCGTCGCCCTGGTCCTCGAGATGACGGGCGCGTTCGCGCTCATCCTGCCGCTGCTCATGACCGCCGCCGTCGCCTACGTCATCCCGTGGGCTCTCCGCGATACCCCCGTCTACGACGCGCTTCGCGAGCGAGACGAGGCGCTCGCGGAGGGAGAGGCCCAGGCTCCCTCCGCGGGAGGGGAGGCTGCCGCCCGGCCCCATAGGGGGGCTGTCCGGGGTTCCCGGACAGCCCCCTAGAATCGCTGTCGTGAAGGTCATCCTTCCCGACGACTCCGAGCTCGAGCTTCCCGACGGCGCGACCGGCCTCGACGCCGCTCGTGCCATCGGGCCGAAGCTCGCCGAGCAGGCCGTGCTCGTGCGCGCGAACGGCTCCGTCCGCGACCTGCGTCTGGCGCTTCCCGACGGTGCGAGGATCCAGATCCTCACCACGCGCGACCGGCAGGATCCGGACGCGCTCCGCGTGCTGCGCCACTCGGCCGCCCACCTGCTCGCCGAGGCGGCCAGACGGCTCTACCCGGGGACGAAGGTCGCGATCGGCCCGGCCATCGCGAACGGCTTCTACTACGACTTCGAGTTTCCCGAGCCCGTCGGCGAGGAAGCGCTCGAGAGGCTCGAGGAGGAGATCGAGCGCGAGATCGCCGAGGGCCGTGTCTTCGAGCGCTTCGAGATCGAGCGCGACGAGGCGCGCCGCATCTTCGAGGAGGAGGGGGAGCCGTACAAGGTCGAGCTCGTCGACTCGGCCGACGGGCCGATCTCCTTCTACCGGCAGGGTGACTTCACCGACCTCTGCCGCGGCCCGCACCTTCAGAACGCCGAGCCGGTCAGGGCGGTCAAGCTGCTGTCTCTCGCCGGGGCGTACTGGCGCGGGGACGAGCGCAACCCCCAGCTCACCCGCGTCTACGGGACGGCCTTCTACGACCCGAGGGATCTCGAGGAGCACCTCCGGCGCCTCGAGGAGGCGCGACGCCGCGACCACCGCCGGCTCGGACGCGAGCTCGACCTCGTCCACTTCGACGAGCATTCGCCGGGCTCGCCGCTCTGGCACCCGAAGGGCATGGTGCTCGTCAACGCGCTCGAGGATCTCCGCCGCCGAGAGAACGCCCGGCGCGGCTACCTCGAGGTGGGAACGCCGCTCATGTACGACACGGAGCTCTGGGAGACGTCCGGGCACTGGGAGAAGTACCGGGAGCACATGTTCCTGATCCCCAAGGACGAGAAGACCTACGGCCTCAAGCCCATGAACTGCCCGGGCCACATGCTCCTGTTCGGCGGCCAGATCCGCAGCTACCGGGAGCTCCCGATCAGGTTCGCCGAGGCATCCACGCTCCACCGCGACGAGCCGGGAGGCACGCTCCACGGTCTGCTGCGCGTCCGCCACATCACGCAGGACGACGCGCACATCTTCTGCGCGCGGGACCAGATCGAAGACGAGATCTTCGCGTGCCTGGACTACGTCGCGTACCTCTACGACCTCTTCGGCATGGAGGCCCGCTTCGAGCTCTCGACGAGGCCCGAGAACAAGCTCGGCACGGACGAGGAGTGGGACTTCACCGAGCAGGCCCTGACCGCGGCGCTCGAGCGGCGGGCTCTCGACTACGACCTGAACGAGGGCGACGGCGCCTTCTACGGGCCGAAGATCGACCTGCACATGACCGACGTGCTCGGGCGCTCGTGGCAGATGGGGACGATCCAGCTCGACTCCCAGATGCCGCAGCGCTTCGAGCTCCGATACGTGGGCGCCGACAACCGCGAGCATGTGCCCTACGTCATCCACCGGGCGCTGCTCGGCTCGCTCGAGCGCTTCATCGGCATTCTCATCGAGCACTTCGGCGGCGCCTTCCCTGTCTGGCTCGCCCCCGTGCAGGCGAGGGTGGTGCCCGTCGCGGGAGACCATCGCGCCGCGGCGGCGGAGGTCGCCGGCGCTCTCGGCGCCCGCGGCGTCCGCGCCGACCTCGACGACCGGGTCGAGACGCTCGGCAAGCGCGTGCGTGACGCCGAGCTCGAGAAGATCCCGTACGTGCTCGTCGTGGGCGACCGGGAGGTCGAGGGCGGCACGCTCTCGCTGCGCATCCGGGGGGAGCGCGGCCTCGTCTCCCGCGACCGGCTCGAGGCTCTCGACGAGATTGGCCAAGCTGCTACGCTGTGAGCCTGCAAGCAGGAGCGACCCTCTCCTCACCTCCGGGGCCCGAGGCTTGTCGGAGGTTCAACTGAACGCCGTGAGGATGGGTGGCTGCTGCGCGCGGCCATTCGTCGTTTTCAGGAGAGGGAGGGCCCAGCAAGACTTGGTGATGATGCGTTGAGGTCGAGGCGAGCGTTCGAGCCCGTCCGGCCGGTCGTGTCGCAGCCCAGGATCAACGAGGAGATCCGCGTTCCTCGGGTGCGGCTGGTCGACTCCGACGGCACGCAGATCGGGATCAAGCCGCGAGACGAGGCGATCGAGTACGCATACGCGAAGAACCTCGACCTGGTCGAGGTCGCAGCGGGCGCCGATCCTCCGGTCTGCCGGGTCATGGACTACGGCAAGTACCGGTACGAGCAGGAGCAGAAGGCCAAGCTCGCGCGCAAGCACCAGACGCAGGTGCACGTCAAGGAGATCAAGCTACGGCCGAAGATCTCGACGCACGACTACGAGACCAAGAAGGGCCACGTCGTGCGCTTCCTCGAGAACCGGGCGAAGGTCAAGGTGACGATCATGTTCCGCGGACGCGAGACGACCCATCCCGAGCGGGGGCACGACCTGCTCATGCGTCTTGCCGAGGACGTCAAGGACCTCGGTCACATCGAGGCCCAGCCGGTCCTCGACGGGCGCAACATGGTGATGGTGCTCGCGCCGCACAAGACGGTCGCACAGGCGGGAGCGGCGTAGGTATGCCCAAGCAGAAGACGAACTCGGGCGCGAAGAAGCGCTTCAAGGTCACCGGCGCCGGTCGCATCCTGCGGCGGCACGCGATGAAGAGCCACAACCTCGAGAAGAAGACGGCGAAGCGCAAGCGGGCGTTCAGCCGCGACGAGCCCATCGCGCGGTCCGACGAGCGCGAGGCGCGCAGGCTGCTGGCGCGTCCGCGTACCCGGACGCGCTAGGTCGTAGCCGTGGCACGGGTCAAGCGATCGGTCCAGTCGCGGAAGCGGCGCCGCAAGGTCCTCGAGCAGGCGAAGGGCTACTGGGGGCAGAAGCACGTCAGCTACCGCAAGGCGAAGGAGCAGCTCCTCAAGTCCGACACCTACGCCTATCGCGACCGCCGCGCGCGCAAGCGCGTCTTCCGCCGGCTCTGGATCATTCGCATCAACGCCGCCGCCCGTCAGCAGGGACTGTCCTACAACCAGTTCGTCGCCGGTTGCCGCAAGGCCAACATCGAGCTCGACCGCAAGGTCCTCGCCGACCTCGCGGTCTCCGACCCGCCCGCGTTCGCGAAGATCGCCGCGCGTGCGAAGGCCGCGCTCGATAGTCACGCCTGAAGCGGTCCTGCCCGTACCCGGGCAGATGATCACCTCCGCGGCCAATCCTCGACTGCGGCTGATCCGTCGTCTCCGCGGGCGTACGCAGCGCTCCCGGCTCGGGCTGTTCGTGTGCGAGGGCGAGGACCTCGTCGCCGCAGCGCTCGACGCCGGCCTCGAGCCGGTCGAGGCGCTCGTGGACGGTGAGCGGCCGGCGCTCCGCGACCGGCTCCCGAAGGCCGAAGCCGTCGAGCCGAAGCTGCTCGCGGAGCTCTCCGAGCTGGCGCACCCGCCTCGCGTCGTGTCCGTGTTCAGGACGGCCGACCTTCCACGGCTCGATCGAGCCGCGGCCCCGTCCGTCGGCCTCGCGCTCTGGCACGTGGCGGATCCCGGCAACGTGGGCGCCCTTTTGCGTTCGGCCGACGCGCTGGGCCCGGCGTTCGTCTGCGTCTCGAGGGGGTGCGCCGACCCCACTGGGCCCAGGGCGCTGCGCGCGTCGATGGGAGCGATCTTCCGCGCCCCGCTCGGGGCGTTCGACGATGCCCCGCGCCCCTGGGTCGCGCTCGCGCCGGACCGGGGAGAGCCGCTGGCGCACGCCGCGCTCGCTTGCCCGACGACCTTCGTGCTCGGGGCAGAGCGCCTCGGCCTGCCCGGTGACGTCATCGGCCGCTGCGACGCGACCGCTACCATCCCGAC
>CAZCIJ010000199.1:0-6346 GCA_964498265.1 uncultured Gaiellales bacterium
AGAGCTGGGAGTCCCCCTCGAGCGCGTGCGTGTGCAGGGAACCGACACGCGCTTCACGCCGTACGACCGCTCGACCGGTGCCAGCCGCTCGACGACGCTCGCCGGTCTCGCCGTCCAGCGAGCGGCTGCCGACGTGCGCGGCCAGCTCGTCGCGACCGCCGCCGGCGCCTGGAACGCCCCGGCGGACGAGATCGAGCTCTCGCGCGGCGCCGCGCGCTGGCGCAACGAGGCGCTCACGCACCCCGAGCTCCTCGTGCGTCACTTCGGCTTCCGCGGCGGCGAGCTCATCGGCGCCGGCGAGGTGCGCCCCCGGGGAACGGGCTCGTACGCGGAGGGACCCGTCTTCTGGGAGGTGTGCGTGGCCGGCGCCGAGGTCGAGGTCGACCCCGAGACCGGCGTCGTCCGCGTCACGAAGACCGCCACGGTCGCGGACGTCGGGAAGGCGATCAACCCGCAGCTCGTCGAGCGCCAGGACGAGGGCGCAACCATGCAAGGGCTCGGCAACGCGCTCTTCGAGGAGATGGCCTGGCTCGACGGCCAGCTCGCGAACGGCTCGCTGCTCGAGTACCGCGTGCCGACCGTGCGCGACCTTCCGGGCGAGATGACGTGCATCGTCGTCGAGAACGGCGACGGCCCGGGCCCCTACGGTGCCAAGGGCTGCGGAGAGGGCGCGCTCGCCGCCGTACCGGCCGCGATCGTGAACGCGCTCGCCGACGCGGGCGTGCCGATGACCGAGCTTCCGTTGACGCCCGAGCGGGTGTGGCGGGCAATCCGAGCGACGGAGAAGGAGGACAGGTGACGACCATCAGGCGTGCGGCGATCATCGGCACCGGCACGATGGGGCCGGGAATGGGGGCGGTGCTCGCCCGGGCCGGCATCGAGACCGCGCTGTACGACCTCAGCCCCGAGCAGCTCGAGAGGGCGAAGGCCGGGGTGCAGCTCGCGCAGGGCGTGCTCGACCGCCTCGAGGCACCCTCGAAGAACGGCGGGGCGATCCGCTTCGAGAGCGAGCTCGCGGCGGCGCTCGAGAGCACCGACTTCGTGCTCGAAGCCGTCCCTGAGAAGCTCGAGCTGAAGCAGGAGCTCTTCCCCGAGCTCGAGCGGCATGTCGCGGTGGACGCCGTCCTGGCCTCGAACACGTCGGGCATCCCGATCACGAAGATCGCGTCGGTCTGCGCCAATCCCGAGCGCGTCGTCGGCATGCACTGGTCGAACCCGCCTCACCTGATCCCGATGATCGAGGTGATCCCGGGCGAGCAGACCGCCGACGCCGTCGTCGGGTCGACCTGTGAGCTCGTCCGAACGTTCGGCTACCACCCGGTCGTCGAGCGGGAGGTGCCCGGTTTCGTCGAGAACCGGATCCTCTACGCGATCATGCGCGAGTGCCTCGACCTCGTCGACCGGGGCGTCATCGATCCCGAGGGCCTCGATCTGAACGTTCGCTGGGGCATCGGCTACAAGCTGGCCGTCATCGGCCCGATGGAGCTCCTCGACATGGCGGGCCTCGACATCTACGACGCGGTCGGCTCCTACCTGAACAAGGACCTCTCGACGTCGGGCGAGGTCTCCTCGACGATCCGCGGCCTCATCGACGAGGGCCGGCTCGGGATGAAGACGGGCGGGGGCATCTACGACTACACGCCCGAGCAGATCGAGGAGCTGCGGGCCAAGCGCGCCGCCAGGCTCGTCGCGGTGCGCAAGGCGCTCGAGGCCTAGGACGGGGCGCGATGAAGCTGTGGCTTCTCGACAACGGCTCGATCGTCATCGACCACGCGCAGCTCATGTGGAACGTCGGCGGCGGGACCCCCGTGCGGATCCCTTCCTACGGCGTGCTGGTCGAGCACGACGACGGGCTCTTCCTCTTCGATACGGGATTCGACTACGAGCACACGAACGACGTGCTCCCGTTCGAGCTCCCGCAGCAGACGTCCGAGCAGACGATCCCGGCGCAGCTCGCGGCGTGCGGCTTCTCCGTCTCCGACATCACGACGCTCGTCAACTCCCACCTCCACTTCGACCATGTCGGGGGCAACAAGCACTTCGAGGGCACGGGCGTCCGAACCCTGATCCACGCGCGCGAGATCGCCCAGGCGCGAAACCACGAGCCGTTCGAGTTCTACGGCTACTCCGACCACACGTGGGACTTCGAGGGGGCGAACCTCGTGCCGGTGACGGGCGACCTCGAGGTCGCGCCGGGCCTCTGGCTCTACGAGACGCCGGGGCACACGGTCGGTCACTACTCCCTGCTCGTCAACCCCGGCTCCGCCGCGACGCCGATGCTCTTCGCCTTCGATGTCGTCTACACGCAGGAGGCGTACGACAAGGGCGTGCAGCCCGGCTTCCACAACGACCCCGTCGCGGGGGTGCGCTCGATCCGCCGCCTGAAGGCGCTGCAGGCCGAGCACGGCGCGTCCGTCCTCTTCTCGCACGACATGGAGGCGTGGGCCGGCTACAGGCACGCACCGGACCCCTACGAGCTGTAGCGGCGAGGCCCGCCTCGCCCGGAACAGGAGCACGCGATGGGCAAGATGGAAGGACGGGTCGCGATCGTCACCGGGGCAGCCCGGGGAATCGGCCGGGCGATCGCACAGAAGCTCGCGGACGAGGGAGCGCACGTCGTCTGCGCCGACCTGAACGGCGAGGGCGCTGAGCGGGCGGCATCGGAGCTCCCCGGCGCGACCGGGATGCAGGTCGACGTCGCCAACCCCGACTCGGTCACCCATCTGGTCGAGGAGACGGTCGGGCGGTCCGGCAAGGTGGACGCGCTCGCGCATGTCGCCGCGATCGTCCCCTTCACGCCCTGGGACGACATCGACTACCCGGAGTGGCGGCGCATCATCTCGACGAACCTCGACGGAACGTACCTGATGAACCGTGCCGTCTACTCGCCCATGCGGGACGCGGGCTACGGACGCATCGTCAACATCTCCTCGAACGCGATGCTCGCGGGCACGCCGAACCTCGCGCACTACATCGCGTCGAAAGGCGGCGTGCTCGCGTTCACCCGCGCGCTGGCCCGCGAGATCGGGAAGTACGGGATCACCGTCAACTCCGTCGCGCCCGGCTTGACGGCATCGGAAGGCGTGCTCGCGAGCCCTCACAAGGAGGCGTTCGAGTTCGTCCAGATGCTGCAGTGCATCCCGCGCCGCGGCGTTCCAGCCGACATCGCGCCCGCGGTGACGTTCCTCTGCTCGGAGGAGGCGGGGTGGATCACCGGCCAGCTCCTCGTCGCCGACGGCGGCATGTCGCACGACTGATGCGCGCTGTCGTCTTTCACGGAGCGGAGGACGTTCGGGTCGACGAGGTCCCCGAGCCGGCGATCCTCCTTCCGACCGACGCCCTCGTCGAGGTGCGCACCGCCGCCATCTGCGGCGCCGACCTCTTCCCCTACCACGGCTGGACGCCCGGCTTCGAGACCGGCACGGTGCTCGGCCACGAGTTCGTCGGCATCGTCCGCGAGGTCGGCGGCGCGGTGCAAGCCGTCCGTCCAGGCGAGCGCGTCGTCAACACGAGCATGGTGCTCGACGGGACATGCCCTGCCTGCCGCGCCGGAAGACCCACCCAGTGCTCGGGCCGTGCGCTGTTCGGGTACTCGGGCGTCTACCCGCGCCTGGACGGCGGCCAGGCCGAGCTCGTTCGCGTACCCATGGCGGACAGCGTCCTCGCGCGCCTCCCCGACGCGGTCACCGACGAGGCCGCGGTCTTCCTCGCCGACAACCTGCCGACCGGCTACGACGCCGTGCTCAGGGGAGGAGCTCGAGCAGGCGACCTCGTCTGCGTCGTCGGCCTCGGCGCCGTCGGGCTCATGGCCGTCGCGAGCGCGATGAATCTCGGTGCGCGGGTGCTCGCCGTCGACGGCGTCCACGCACGGAGGGAGCTGGCCGCATCGCTCGGCGCCACCGCGCTCGCGCCGGGCGAGGCGGAGGAGGCGGTCGCGGAACGAAGCGACGGGCTCGGCGCCGACGTCGTCGTCGAAGCGGCCGGGACGCCCGGCGCGCTCGACGCGGCCCTCGCGCTTGCGCGCGGCCGCGGCACCGTCTCCGTGGTCGGAGCGCACTTCGAGCCCGACTACCCGCTGAACAACGCGCTGATGTTCGAGCGGGAGCTGACGCTGCGCTTCTCGATCGGCGACGCGTCGGGCCGCCGAGCCGAGCTCCTCGCGATGATCGAGGAGGGGCGCCTCGACCCGGCGCGCGTCGTGACTCACCGCTGGAAGCTCGGCGACGCGGCAGACGCCTACCGGGCGTTCGACGCCCGCGAGGCGACGAAGATCGTGCTCACGCCCGCGTGAGGAGGGTCGCGCCGGCGCTTGCGGCGGCCGTTGCGCTCGCCGCATGCGGCAGCTCGTCGCTGCCCGTCGACCAGGCCCTCCGGGAGCGGCTCGAGGGCTTCGACCTCTCGGTCCAGGCGATAGCGTGCGTCGACAGCAGGCTCGAGTACAACGGCGAGCCCGTCTTTCGGTGCACCGTCAACTTCGGCGACCCGCACATCGTCCCGTACTGCGCGGCGATCGTCGAAGGGGCGCTCGCGACCGACCGGGAAGAGGACGGGATGCGCTGCTACCGGCCGGAGGACGAGGAGCGCTACCGGGGCGCGGCGCTCCTTCGCTGAGCCGCTCGGGCAACCGCCGCGAGCATCGCATCGCCGAAGCACCCGGTGAGGTGGTCGTTGACGAGACCGACCGTGTCGCGGGCCACCCCAACGTCCGGACTCGATGTCAGGATCACGCACGAGGCGTACGCACGTCGGGTGCGGCCTCGTCAGGCGCGTGTCGATCGATTGGGAGCAGCGGGAACGCGAGCTCGGATGGGCCGAGCCGGATCCCGCGTGGGCCGTGAGGCTCGCTCCGCTCGAGACTCGGCGCGAATGGCCTCCCCGCCGTGCGCTGGGGATACTCAAGGATGTCGGAGCCGGTGCGCTCTTCCTCGTGGTCGTGCTGCTCCTATGGGCGATCGTGGCGGGCGTTCTCGTCCTTGTCGTGAAGAGCGTCTGGAGCGCTCTCTAGCGGTACCGCTCGCCTGCGATTTCCGAGAGCTTCGCGAGGTTGTGCTGCGCCTCAACGCGCCGGAGGGTGCCTGAGCGCGAGCGCATGACGACCGAGTCGGTGACCGCGCCGCTCTTCGTGTAACGCACGCCGCGGAGCAATGCCCCGTCGGTGACCCCCGTCGCGGCGACGAACACGTAGTCGCCGGCGACGAGGTCCTCGGTGGTCAGCACGCGGTCCAGATCGTAGCCCGTGTCGATGAGCTGCTGCCGCTCCTCCTCGTTTCGAGGCCAGAGCTTCCCCTGAATCGCCCCGCCCAGGCACTTCGCCGCTGCCGCTGAGATCACGCCTTCGGGCGTGCCGCCGATGCCCATCACGAGATCAACCGGCGAGTCGGGGTCGGCGGCCGCGAGAGCAGGCGCGACGTCGCCGTCGGTGATGAGGTTGACCTTCGCCCCGAACTCGCGCAATCGCGCGATCAGCTCCTGGTTGCGCTCCCGATCGAGGACCACCGTGGCGATGTCGCCCGGGTCGACGCCTTTCGCCTTCGCGGCTCGGCGCACGTTCTCCTCCGGCGGTGCGTCGATGTCGATCTCATCAGCCATCTCGGCGCCGCAGGCGAGCTTATCCATGTAGAGCGCCGCCCCGGGAAAGAACATCGTCCCACGCTCCGCCAGAGCGATAACCGCGATCGCATTCGGCTGCCCGACCGCGGTGAGTCGGGTCCCCTCGAGCGGGTCGACGGCGATGTCGACCTCGGGGGGTTGGCCGTTCCCGATCCGCTCGCCGTTGTAGAGCATCGGCGCCTCGTCTTTCTCGCCCTCGCCGATGACGACGACGCCGTCCATCGAGACCGTCTCGAGCATGTAGCGCATCGCGTCGACCGCTGCCTGATCGGCGGCGTTCTTGTCGCCACGTCCGACCCAGCGCCCCGCTCCGAGCGCAGCGGCTTCCGTTACGCGAACGAGCTCCAGCGCGAGATTGCGGTCTGGAGGGTGAGCAGCCACGTCGCCATCGTACTCCTAGTAGAGCTCCTTTCAAAATGAAGAGCTCCTTCACAATGAAGACTTGTCCCTGGGGCGCACTGGCCGGTGCGATTCGGCATCCTCGGTCGCGCCCATATCGGTCGTGTATGGCGCTCCCTGCGTCCTTGCGCGGAGGGGCTCGCGTGCCTGTGTGAGCATGTAGGATCGCCGTGTGCTGCGCAAGGACGCGAAGATCGCACTTCTCGAGCAGGTACCGCTCTTCTCGCAATGCAGCAAGCGTGAGCTCGCCGCGATAGCGACACTGACCGACCTGATCGACGTGCCTCAAGGCATGCGCCTCGTTGCCGAAGGGGGCCGCGACCGCGAGTTGATGATC
>CAZCIJ010000200.1:0-6346 GCA_964498265.1 uncultured Gaiellales bacterium
ACGGAGACGTCGTGCGAGTCGTCGAGATCGGGATGGCCGGCGAGCCGGTCTCGGTCGAGCTGTGCGGCGGGACACACGTGCGCTCGACCGCAGAGATCGGCGCCTTCAAGATCCTCTCCGAGTCGTCGACCGGATCGGCCACGCGACGAATCGAGGCCGTCACGTCCGGAGCCGCCGCCAGCTACCTCTTCGAGCAGGAGCGCGAGGCGCTGCGCCTGCGCGAGGAGCTCGAGGCGGAGCGGCGCGCCTGGTCGCGGCTCGAGAAGCAGCTTCGCGCCGGGGGCGGGGAGGCGGACGAGCTCGCGCAGCGGCTCGTCGAGGCGGCGAAGGAAGCCGGAGGCGTGCGGGTCATCGTCGGCGAGGCCGGCGACATGGACGCCGACGCCCTCCTCGATCTCTCCGACCGCGTCAAGCAGCGCGCGGCGCCGGCCGCGGTCGTGCTCGGCGCTCGCAGCGACGGAAGGGCGCACCTGGTCGCGAACTTCTCCGAGGACGTCGCCCAGCGGATCAGCGCCTCCGACGTCGTGCGGGAAGCCGCAGCTCTCGTCGGTGGCGGAGGCGGCGGCAGACCGACGATGGCGCGGGCCGGCGGCAGGGAGCCGGACAAGCTCCCGGACGCGATCGCGCGAGCGGAGCGCACGCTCGTGGAGCGTCTCTCAGGCTAGGATCTCCTCGTCGCCGTTCGGATCCCCTGCCTGCACGGCGGCCCACACTCGCGTTCCCCATGCGTGTGCAGCTGGGCCGCGGCGAGTGTCTGCCGCCCTATTGACCTTCTTCAGGATGTGCTCTGCGTCGGCGCAGCCGCCGGATACCGGCTGCTGCGCCCGCAGCGAGAGAGGCTGTGCCAGAGCGACGAGGAAGAACTTCCGCCGGCGCTGCCCACCCCGCTTCCAAGGCAGATCCACGTCTCACCTCGTTGGTACTCGTGACGATACCACTGCGCTCAAGCCTCGTGCAGGTCGTCGCAATGTCGGTGCCGGCAGCGGCTTTGCCTTCGACCTCACAAACCTCTTGCAAAGTCTCAGACGGCCCCTAACAGGCTGGGGGTAGCGTCCTCGCGGTCGTGGCAAGCCTCGTGCTCGGGCCACGAGCGGCTCGGGTGCGTTCCCGGGAAGGAGGACGTATGAGAGCCCAGGTAGCACGCGGGAGGCGCCTGCCGTTCCTCGGCGTCGCGGGCGTCCTCGCGGCAGCAGCAGCAATCGTCGTGGGCATCGTGCAGGCGCAGCCGCCGGGCCCGCCGCGGAACCAGTCCCCGCCGATTCTCCTCGGCAGCTTCCAGCAGGGCCGGACGCTCGCCGTCAGCCTCGGCGCGTGGACGAACGGGCCGACGGGATTCTCCTACCTGTGGCAGCGATGCGATCCGGGGCCGAGGAACTGCCTGTCCGTCTCTCAGGCCGGCCGGTACACCCTTCGCTCTGCGGATGTCGGGAAGCAGGTCCGAGTCGGGATCGTCGCGCGGAACGCTCGCGGAACGTCGCAGCGGGTGTTCTCGCAGCCGGTCTCGGTCGTCGCGTTCGGCGCTCCGGTGAACACGGGTGCGCCGGCGATCCAGGGCACGGCGCCGCCGCAGGTCGGGTCGGTGCTGTCCGCGCAGCCCGGGACCTGGAGCGGTGAGGTGGACATGACTCGCTACCAGTGGCTGAGCTGCGGCCCGAAGGGCGGCAACTGCGCGCCGATCGGCGGCGCCACCGGCCGGCAGTACCGGCCTCGGCAGGCTGACGTCGGCCGCACGCTCCGCGTGCTCGTCACCGTGATCAACGAGGCGCCGGGCGCCCAGGGCTCCGCGCGGGCCCTCTCGGCGCAGACCAGGGTGGTCGTCAGGCCGGGGCCGGTGAACACGGCGAAGCCGACGATCAGCGGCACGGCGGCCCAGGGGCAGACGCTGACGGGCGCCAACGGAGGGTGGACGAGCCCGAACGGGAGCACGATCACCTTCGGGTACCAGTGGCAGCGCTGCAACGCGCAGGGACGGGGCTGCGCCAACATCGCCGGCGCGAACCAGCAGACGTACGTCGTCCAGCAGGCGGACGTGGGCAGGAGGCTCGTGCTCGTCGTGAGGGCGACGAACAACCAGGGGTCGACGTCCGCTGCCTCGGACCCAGCCGCGATCGTTCAGGGCATCCCGGCCGGCCAGGCGATCCCGGTGAGCCAGGTCTCGCTCGCGGCGGGGAACCGCCTCGTCGTCTCGAGCGTCGACTACACGCCGGACGTCCTGCGCTCGCGCGCCCCGTTCCGGCTGACGGTTCGGATCATGGACGTCGAGGGGCACTTCGTGAGCGGGGCGCAGCTCAACCTCACGCCCGTCCCGTTCGGCCGGGTCGCGCCTCCCGGCGCGGTCACGACTGATCAGAACGGGTTCGCGACCGTGACGCTGCGGCCGACGGCGAAGTTCCCCCTGCGGAAGGGCTTCAGGATCACGATCTTCGTGCGGGCAATCAAGCCGGGCGACCGAATCATCGCCGGGGTGACGGCGATCCGGCTGACGAGCGTCGGCATCAATCCGGGCCGTTAGGCGAGGTGCGCCGCAGCATCGTGTCCGGATAGAAGACAGCTCACCCTCGCCGCCTCAAAGGTCACCCTTCCGGGGGTACCGGGCAACCACCGCGCCCGATAACACCGTGGTGTGACCGGCGCGCTGATGACGCCCTCGGCCCCTGCACGCCCACTGAGCCGGAGAGCGCGCCGGCTCGCAGGGGACGAACGCATCGCCGAGCTCGTGATCCGGGGCGACCACGAGGCGTTCTCGCTCATCTACGAGCGCTACTCGGAGCCGATCTACCGCTACTGCCTCGCGATCCTGCGCGATCCCGACGACGCGCGCGACGCTCTGCAGACGACGATGCTCAACGCCTTCCGATCGCTAAAGGACCGCTCGGAGGGTCTCGCGGTTCGGCCGTGGCTCTACCGCATCGCCCACAACACGGCCGCCTCGCTCGCACGCCAGCGGCGGATGCACTCCGAGCTGCCCGAGCACCTCTCGAGCGAGCAGCTGCTCCCCATCGACGACTTCCTGCAGAGGGAGCGCGTGGAGCAGGTGCTCGCCCATCTGTCGCGGTTGCCCGAGAGGCGGCGCGGCGCTCTCGTCATGCGCGAACTCCTCGGTCTTCCCTACGAGGAGATCGCCATCGCCCTCGACGGAACGCCCGGCGCGGCCCGTCAGGCCGTGCTGGAGGCGCGTGTGGCTCTCGGAGAGGCCCAGCGCGACGGGGACGTCGACTGCGCCGAGGTATGCAAGCGTATCTCGCTGCGCGACGGACGCCGGCTCCGAAGCCGAGCCGTGCGGCTCCATCTGAGCGCATGCGAGAGCTGCCGCCGCTTCAGGCGCCTCATTCACACGAGGCGCCGGACGCTCGGGACGTTGCCCCCGCTCTCGGGCGTCGCCAAGCTCGGCATTCTCGACGGGATCCTGAACAGCGGAGCGGGGGAGGCGGTGAAGTCGCTGGCGGCGACGGGCGCGCAGGGGGGAGGTCTCAGCGTTTCGGTCGTCATCAAGGGCGCTGCAGCCAGCATCGCCGTGCTCTCCCTCGGGGCGGGCAGCGTCGCCATCGATCGCTTCGATCCGGCTACGCCTCCGCTGCCAGGAGGCGCGCCCGTAGACGTCGGAAGCGGCACGCCGGCGGAGGTAGGGAGCGCGGTCGCGGCACCCGAGGTGCCGGAACCTGCTGCTGAGCCGGCCGGGGGGAGGAGTGCGCCTGCCCGAGCCGAGCCTCGCCGTCTGGTGAGCCTCCGGCGCGATGTCCCCTCACGGCCATCGGGCGGCAGTGGCAAGGCGAGCACGGAAGGCATCCCGGCAGGCGAGGGATCCGCAGAATCGGTCGAGACAGGCGGCGGCCCCGACTCGCCCGGAGTGAAGACACCGCCACCCGCCAACGACTCGCCCAACGCCGCGGCCGCAGAGAATCCAGAGCCGCCCAGCAGCAGTGAGCAGCCGGCGGATACGAACGGGACGCCGCCAGGCCAGGGCGGGACGCCACCTGGCCAGTCGGGCACGCAGGGACAAGCGACGCCGCCTGGGCAAGGCGCGACGCCGCCCGGGCAGGGCGGGACGCCGCCGGGCCAGACTGGCGCATCCACCGGCCAGAGCGAGAACGCGCCGGGTGAGACTGCGCCGCCACCCCAGCAAGGCAGCACGTCGGCGGATCCGACAGGGGCGCCGCCAGGTCAGGGCGGAACCCCGCCGGGCCAAGGCGGGACGCCGCCCGGCCAAGCCGAACAGCAGAGCGCCGGAGGCTCCGATGGAGCCAGCGGCTTGCCTCCCGGCCAGGGTGGCACACCGCCCGGTCGCGGCGGCACGCCCACGGGCCAGGCGAAGAAGTAACGATCACCATACCCGGCTCCTTCGGCGTTGATCTTGGCGACCGAGGCAGGCCGTTCGCCGACGCTGGGAAGCTCAGGGAACTACGCGCCCCCATGAGTCCCCCTCGTGCTCGATGACGCCCGGCGAGGGAGTCAGGGACTAGCGCCCTCGGATCTGCGCCTGCATCGCAACTAATCCAAAGAAGCGTTGAGTCTCGTCGCTCCGCGCAGCCTCGACCCGCGCGACGACTTGCTGCGCCAGCGCTATGAGACCGCGCGTGTCGGCCCGAGGAAATACGGCCTCGTGATCGTAGTCGGCCTGCTCGCGCTTCTCATTCAGCTCAAGAAACCCATCGGCGATCGCAGCGGTGTCGACATCGATATGGATCGTTCCGCCGCCTGGCGCAAGCAGCGCGGTGATATGCCGCGGGGGCTGGCCGGCACTCGTTCCCTGCAGCTGACTAATCCACCGAGCAACAGCCTTGATGTCGCTGTGAACGATCCACCGGCGAACACGTCGGAGGAATTGCGGATCTGAGGTAGGGAACGCTTGAGCGGCGACGCGAGTTGTAATGGCGTGGTATACGGCGTAGTAGGCAGTTGAGACGGCGCGCCGATGGGCGGTGTACTGTGGCCTCCCCGGCCCGGCCCGGCCTGGGCGGGTGCCAGGAGGTTTGAAGCGTCGAGTAGCTTGTCAGGCTCGATCGGGTAGGCGGGCATAAGCGCGGGCTACTGCGCGAATGCCTCTTCCGCCTCACGTTCACTCTCGGCTACGAGCGTAAGGGTCACCGGAGGCAGACCGAGCTCGGTTGCCCTGCGCCCGAGCGCCAGGCGCAACTCGCGGATGCGGTCGACATCCCAGGTCTCGCCGTCAGGGTCGGTGAGGAGGAGGAGGACACGCGTAACGGGTTCGCCGTCCTGGCCCTCATCGAGCGAGATTGACGCTTTGTGGACCCTGAACGCCTCGTCGCGGTATGAGGTGGCGAACTCGCTTAGCGCAGCTACGGAGACGTCATCAACCACCCCCTCAGGGTACAGCCACTTCGCGACTGAGCGTGCTCGCTCATCCCGGACTTACGCCAGCCTCGAGGGCAGGGTCGCTCGAAAATGCCTCTTCGCTCGGGCCTCCCACCATCTGGCAGAGGGCAGCGACCGTGAGGTCCAGGTCGAGGCGGTCGCCCTCGCCGCTCTTGTGGGTGTCCGGGGTGATCGAGAGGCTCTGGTTTCGCTCGAGCAGCTCGCCGGCACTGCCCGGCGGAGGTCTCGAAACCGCGTGGATCGGGCGGCCGCGCGGGTCGTAGAAGCGCATGCGCGCGTCGAGTGCGTAGCCGCCCTCGTGGACGAGGCGATGGTGCCGGCGGCAGAGAAGGACGAGGTTGTCGAGCGCCGTCGTACCGCCTCGCGCCCAGTGGTGGATGTGGTGTGCGTCGACGTATCGGCTGTTCTCACAACCCGGGAAGCGACAGCCGCGGTCTCGCACCCGCAGGGCACGCCGCAGCCCGGGTGGGATCGTGCGTGTCTTTCGGCCCACGCTCAGTGGCCTGCCCCGGCGTTCGCGTACGTGGACGACGGAGGCGTCACAGGCGAGCCGGCGGGCGGTCTCGGCCGCGATCGCGGGCCCGTCTTCCAGCCCGATGCCGTTTGCCTGCTCGCGGATGAGGCTGGTCTCGTCGACGTGTACGACCAGCTGGAAGCGCTCGCCGCCCGAACGCTCGCTCTCGTGTGCAAGTGCCGCGTCCGCCATCGCCAGCAGCGTCTCGACGTTGGTCGGCCTGGGCGGTATCGGCCGTGGTTCCGCGGAACCGCGCTCGTTCTCCTGCGGTTCCGCGGAACCGCGCTCGTCCTCGGGCTCGCGTCGCCAGAGTCGCTCGCGCGCCGCCTCCAGCGCCACCAGCAACAGCGCACCGTCCTCGGGAGCAAGCCGGGCGCGCACGACCAGGGAACCGTCCTCGTCCCAGTACCAGCCGAGGTGCTCGCGCTCGTGCAGCTCGTCTGCCTCCCGTGCGGTGACGCGCCCGTAGACGCGAACCGCCCGCTCGAGCTGGGCCGC
>CAZCIJ010000201.1:0-6291 GCA_964498265.1 uncultured Gaiellales bacterium
TCGTTGCCCTCGTGCGAGCCTTGCCAGCGGGGCGCGCCGAAGTCGTCGGTCCAGCTCGCAGGCCCGACGACAGGGAAGATGATGCGCTTCGGCACCTCGCTGCCGGCCGCAGGCGCGGCCAGCGCGGGTCCCGCGAGCACTCCCGCCACGGCGAGGCAAAGGGCCACTCGAGCGATCGTCCGGTGGCGTCGGCCGGGGGGCTCCGGTACGCGCACGAGGCGCCGGACCCTAGCACACATCCCGGTCGGTCGTTCGACGAGCATCCCCGCCGGTTGTTCGACGAACGAGGGGGGCGTCCCCGTTAGAGTCTGGGCCTCATGAAGGTCGCCGTCTGCGTGAAGGAGGTGCCGGACCCAGCCGCGCCGCGGCGGATCGATCCGACCACGCTGCGCCTGGACCGCACCGGCGAGGGCACGCTCAACGCCTGGGACCTCCCGGCGGTCGAGGAGGCGCTCCGCGTCGTCGAGGCGCAGGGCGGCGAGACGGTCGTAGTCTCCATGGGCCCCGAGCGCGCAGCGGTCTCGCTGCGCAAGGCGCTCGCGATGGGCGTGGACAGGGCCGTGCTCGTGGCCGACGAGGCCGCCGAGGGCTCCGACCTCGTCGCGACGAGCGCCGTCCTGGCCGGGGCGCTCGAGCGCGAGGGGGCCGACCTCATCCTCTTCGGCCAGCAGGGCGCGGACTCCGACGGGGCGCTGCTCTGGTCCGCCGTCGCCGAGCGCCTGCGCCTGCCCGTGCTCTCGCAGGCCGCAAGCCTCGAGGTGGCTGGAGGAAAGGCCACGGTGAGGCGGCAGACGGAGTACGGCTACGACGTGATCGAAGCTCTTCTTCCGTGCGTCGTCGCCGTCTCCGACGCCATCAACGAGCCGCGCTACCCGTCGCTGAAGGGCATCATGGGCGCCAAGAAGAAGCCTCAGGAGACCCTTCGCACGGCCGACCTCGGGCTCGCACCCGACGAGGTGGGAGAGGCGGGCTCTCGGACGGAGGTGTACGAGCTGGGCTCTCCGCCGGTCCGGGGCGAGTCCGCCATCGTCGACGACGACGGCTCCGGGCCCGAGCGCATCCTCGACCTGCTCCTCGAGCGCAAGCTCGTCTAGGACGATGCGAGCTCTCGTCTACGTCGAGCATCACGACGGCGAGCCCGTGCGGGCCTCGCTCGGCGTGCTCGCGAAAGCGCGGTCCCTCGATCCAGAGGTCGCGGCCGTCGTCTGCGGCGAGGGGGTGGGGGAGGCCGCCGAGACGATCGGCGCCCACGGGGCGGCGACCGTGTACGTCGCCGACGACCCGCGACTCGCAGACCCGCTTCCCCAGCCGAGGGTCGACGTCCTCGCCGACCTCATGCGCGCCCGCGGCTTCGACACGCTCCTGCTCGGAGCCTCGGTGCTCACGGCCGACGTCGCCGCCGCGCTCGCTGCCCGCCTGGGAGCCGGGCTCAACTGGGACCTCGTCGATCTCGCCTTCGAGGACGACCGGCTGATCGGCAAGCGGCCCGCGCTCCAGGACTCCGTGATCGTCGACGTGGGATGGAAGGGGACGCCGCGCATCGGGCTCGTCCGCGCCGGCACGTTCGAGCCCGCGCAGGTCGGGGGCTCGCCCGCCGTCGAGCCCGTTGCCGTCTCCGTCTCCGACTGGTCGAGCTCGGCCCGCATGCTCGAGCAGGCCCACGGGGAGGGAGAGGGCCCCTCGATCGAGGACGCCGAGATCATCGTCGCCGGCGGGAGGGGCCTCGGAGGGCCCGAAGGCTTCGCGCTCGTCGAGGAGCTGGCACGGACGCTCGGGGGCGCGACCGCCGCGACGCGAGCGGTCGTGGACGCCGGGTGGTACCCGTACTCCGCGCAGGTCGGCCAGACCGGCAAGACGGTGTCTCCGAAGCTCTACGTCGCCTGCGGCATCTCCGGTGCCATCCAGCACAAGGTCGGGATGCAGGGATCCGGCACGATCGTCGCCATCAACAAGGATCGCAACGCGCCCATCTTCGACTTCTGCGATCTCGGCGTCGTGGGCGACCTCCACGAGATCGTGCCCAAGCTGACAGAGCTCGTTCGGCAACGGAAGGCCGGATGACGGCCCGCCCCTCCGACTATCCGCCTCCGGTCGACGAAACCGAGTTCCTGGCGCCGGCGTCCGACCCTGCCGAGGAGCGGATCGACGTCGGCATCCTCGTCGTCGGAGGAGGTCCCGCAGGCCTTGCTGCGGCGATCCGCGCGGCGCAGATCCTCGACGAGCGTCCCGACCTCGCCGAGCGCCTGGGCGACGTCCCGGTCTGCGTCGTCGAGAAGGGAACGGTCGCCGGCTCGCACGTGCTTTCCGGGGCAGTGGTCGACCCGCGAGGGCTGAAGCTGCTCTTCCCCGGCACTCGCGCGGAAGACTTCCCGTTCTACGGCCCAGTCGACCACGAGGCCGTCTACTACCTCACCGAGAAGCGCGCCCTGCGCGTCCCGCCTCCTCCGACGATGATGAACGACGGGAACTGGGTCGCCTCGATGAGCCGGCTCACCCGCTGGCTCGCGGAGCGAGCGGACGAGCTCGGCGTCACGATCGTTCCGGAGACGGCCGCGGCGCGCCTGCTCGTCGACGGCGCGCGCGTCGTCGGCGTACGCACCGGCGACCGTGGGCGGGGCCGGGAAGGCCAGGAGCTTCCGAACTTCGAAGCGGGCTCGGATCTCGTCGCGCGGGTCACGATACTCGCCGAGGGGACGCTCGGCCACCTCACGCGCGCCGCGATCGGAGCCTTCGGACTCGAGGGGGATGCACCCCAGGCCTTCGCGCTCGGCGTCAAGGAGGTGTGGGAAGTTGCCCGCCCGCTCGGCAAGGTCATTCACACGATGGGCTGGCCGCTCCGCGGGGGACGCCGCTTCCGCGAGTTCGGGGGCAGCTTCCTCTACCCGATGGGCGAGGGCATGGTCTCGCTCGGAATGGTCGTCGGCCTCGACTACGCGGATCCCTCCCTCTCCGTCCACGATCTGCTCCAGGAGCTCAAGCTCCACCCGCTCGTGCGCGGGATCCTCGAGGGCGGGAACCGGATCGCATGGGGCGCGAAGACGATTCCGGAGGGAGGGCTCCAGGCTGTCCCGAGACGGCTCCACTTCCCCGGCGGGATGATCGTCGGAGACGGCGCCGGCCTCGTGAACGTCCCGGCTCTCAAGGGAGTCCACTACGCGATCCGCTCCGGGATGCTCGCTGCGGAGTCCGCGATCGACGCCATCGGCCCCGGCGCGACCGCCTGGACGCCGGGGGCGCTCGCGGGCTACGACCGGGCCGTGAGGGAGAGCTTCATCTGGAAGGACCTCTGGCGCGTCCGCAACATGCGGCCGGCGTTCGCCAGGGGCTTCCTCGCCGGCGCTGCGCTCGCCGGTGCCGCCACCGTCTCCGGCGGTCGCCTGCCGCCGCGCAGCCTGCCCGTCCACGCGGACGCGGACACCCCGATGCGGAGCGCCGATCGGAGCCGGCCCGCGCAGCGCTACGACGGCACGCTCACGTTCGACAAGCTCTCGAGCGTCTACCTCTCGGGCAACACGACCCGGGACGACGCGCCGAACCACATTCGCATCCAGCGCGTCGTCGCACGCGAGGTGGCCGAGACCTGGGTGAGCATGTGCCCGGCTCAGGTGTACGAGATCAGCGGCGATCCGGCGGAGGGCGGGGAGGTGACCGTCGAGGTCACGCCCTCCAACTGCATCCAGTGCGGGGCGATCTCCGCCAAGGGAGGCCGCCTGACCGTCGCCGAGGGCGGTGACGGGCCGGACTACGCGCTCATGTAGGGCCGATGCCTCTGACCCGGCCGTCTGACCTCCGGCGGCCGACTGCTATCCTCGTCTCCAGATGAAGGCGGGTATCCATCTCGAGTACGTGATCGCCAGCGTCCGCTGCTCGTGCGGTAACACGTTCACGACGCGCTCGACGAAGCCCGAGCTCCACGTCGAGATCTGCTCTGCCTGCCATCCCTTCTACACCGGAAAGCAGAAGCTCGTTGACACAGGTGGCCGGGTCGAGCGCTTCCAGCGGAAGCTCGAGAAGGCCGCCACGTCCCGGCGGTCCTAGACTCGCCTCCACGTATGAGCGCCCCGATCGGCGGCCAGGCGGTCCTCGAGGGCGTCATGATGCGCGGCCCCTCGGCCTGGGCGCTCGCCGTGCGCAAGCCGGACGGCGACATCGCCGAGGTCAACCGCCCGATCGCCTCGCTGCTGGCCCGCCATCGCCTGCTGCGACTCCCCGTCATCCGCGGCGTCATCGCGCTCGGCGAGTCGCTCGCGATCGGCTTCCGCGCGCTCGCGATCTCGGCGAACTACGCCGCCCAGGCGGAAGGCGACGATTCGGACGAGCCCGCGAAGGAGCTCACCCGGGCTCAGATCATCTTCGCCTTCGCCGTCGCGATCGGGTTCGCGCTGCTCCTCTTCAAGGTCTCCCCGGCGCTACTCTCGAACTGGCTGCCGATCGAGGGGACGGCGTGGTTCGTCATCGTCGAAGGTCTGATCCGGGTAGCGATCTTCGTCGCCTACCTCGGCCTCATATCGCTGTGGCCGGACCTGCGGCGCGTCTTCGAGTACCACGCCGCCGAGCACAAGGCGATCAACGCCTACGAGGACGGCGATACGCTCGATCCCGAGGCCGTGCAGCGCCACAGCCTCATCCACGTCCGCTGCGGGACGTCGTTCCTCCTCTACGTCATGGTCATCGCCATCTTCGTGTTCGCCCTCTTCGGGCGGCCCGACTGGTACTGGCTCATCCTCACGCGCATCGCCGCGCTTCCGCTGATCGCAGGGCTTGCCTACGAGGTGATCCGCTTCGCGGGCAAGCATCCCCACAACGCCTTCCTGCGAGCGCTGCTGGCGCCGGGCCTGCTTCTCCAGCGCCTCACGACGCGCCAGCCCTCGCTCGACCAGATCGAGGTCTCGATCCGCGCCCTGCGCGAGGTGCTGCGGCTCGAAGGGCGCATGACCCCCGAGGAGCGCAAGGTCGAGGTCATGGCATGAGGCCCGTGGCTGTGAGGGAGCGGAGCTGCAACGACTCGAAGGAGCGGACACATGGCGGTTGAGAAACGGGCGGAGGCTGTCTGGCAGGGAAGCCTGACCGAGGGACGCGGCGTGGTGACGCCCGCGAGCGGCGCGTTTCAGGCGCTCGAGGTGACCTGGCCGAAGCGAGCCGAAGCGGGCGCCGAGGCGACGAGCCCCGAGGAGCTGATCGCGGCCGCTCACGTGGCCTGCTACGCGATGGCCCTGTCGCACGCGCTCTCGCAGGGCGGCACCCCGCCCGAGGAGCTTCGGGTGACGGCGACGGTCGGGTTCCAGCCCGGCGAGGGCATCACCGGCATCGCGCTCGCCGTTCGCGGGAACGTGCCGGGGATCGACCAGGCCGCGTTCGGGGAAGCGGCTGCCGGCGCTGCGCAGAACTGCCCCGTGTCGAAGGCGCTCGCCGCCGTTCCGATCACCCACACCGCCGCGCTGGACACCTGACCCTCCGCTCGCCGCCCGACGCAGGGGAGAGTCGGGGCAGGCGGCGGCCGGCCCTACAATCGACACGTGAGCGCCATCGAGCAGCTTGTCGAGGAGCTCGAGCGCTCCTACGCCGACGCGCAGGAGCAGATGAGCGACCCCGAGGTCTTCTCCGACCGCGCGCGCGCGGCCGCCGTCGGCCGTCGCCTGAAGGACCTCGAGGAGCCGTACCGCCTTGCGCAGCGGTGGCGGCAGGTCGAGCAGGACCTTGGAGAGGCGCGGCTCGATCCGGAGCTCGGCGGCATGGCCGAAGAGCTCGCACACGAGGCGGAGGACATCGAGCGGGAGCTCAAGCTTGCGCTCGTCGAGCGCGATCCCAACGACGCCAAGGACGTGATCGTGGAGATCCGCCAAGGCGTGGGCGGCGACGAGGCGGCGCTCTGGGCCGCCGACGTCCTGCGCATGCTCACGCGCTACGCGGAGCGGCGGGGGTTCCGCACCGAGGTGCTGGGGTCGAGCCCGAGCGAGGCCGGCGGGTTCAAGGAGGTCTCGCTCGCCGTGAAGGGCGACGGCGCCTACTCCGTGTTCAAGTGGGAGGGCGGGACGCATCGCGTCCAGCGCGTCCCGGTCACCGAGTCGCAGGGGCGCATCCATACGTCGACGGCGACGGTCGCGGTCATGCCCGAGGCCGAAGAGGTCGAGGTGGACATCGACCCGAACGACCTCAAGATCGACGTCTATCGCTCGACCGGACCGGGCGGGCAGAGCGTGAACACGACCGATTCCGCGGTACGCATCACCCACCTTCCCACCGGTCTCGTCGTCGCGATGCAGGACGAGAAGTCGCAGCTCCACAACCGCC
>CAZCIJ010000202.1:0-6286 GCA_964498265.1 uncultured Gaiellales bacterium
CGACCTGGCGACGATGTTCCTCGCGCGGGCCGATGCCGCGGACCCGGACGAGATGGAAGGCGAGTGCGCGCAGCTCGAAGCCGAGGCGCGCGAGCTCCTCGCCCGTGAGGGAGTCGACAGGGATCAGATGAGCCTGCAGCGCCTGGTGGACATGCGCTACCTCGGTCAATGGCGCTCGATGGCCATTCCCGTCGATGCGCCGCTGGACATCCCGGCCGCGATCGCGCGCTTCCATGCCGAGCACGAGCGTGAGCACAACTATCGCCGGGATGCGGCGCCGGTCGAGATCTACCGGCTGACGGTCAGGGCGATCGGGGTGACGCCGAAGCCCGAGCTCGCCCGGCACGAGCGGGACGGACGCCCGCCGAGACCGGTGGCGTCGCGGAACGTGCGCTTCGACGACGTCGACGGGCCGGTCGAGACGCCCGTGTACTCGCGGTTCGAGCTTCCCGCCGGGACCGAGCTCGCGGGCCCCGCGGTGCTGGAGCAGCTCGACTCGACAGTGCTCGTACCCCCGGGTGTCGAGGCGGAGGTCGACGACTGGCTGAACGTGACGATGCGAATCCGGGAGGCCACCTGATGACCAGTGAGCCGATTGCCCCCGAGCGGCCTGGGTACACGCTCGACCCCGTCACGTTCGAGGTGCTCAAGAACGCGTTCATCACGATCGTCGACGAGATGGCGGAGCAGATCCTGCGCACGTGCCATTCGTTCGTGATCTACGCGCGAGACTTCTCGTCGGCGCTCTGCGACGCAAACGGCGACACGATCATGCAGGGAAGCCAGGACATCGCCGTGCACGTCGGCACGCTGCACACGACGTGCAAGTCGATCATCGAGGCGTTCGGGGACGACATGCACGAGGGTGACGTGTTCGCGATGAACGATCCGTACCTCGGCGGGACGCATTTCAACGACGTCCGCGTCGTCCGCCCAATCTTCGACGAGGGTGACGTGATCGCGTACTCGCTTTCGAACGGGCACTGGGCGGACGTCGGTGGCAGCGTCCCGGGCTCGTTCGACATCACGGCGAAGGAGCATTTCGCCGAGGGCCTGCGCATCCCGCCGGTTCGCATCGTCGACCGGGGCCGCTACCTCGGCGACGTCGTGCGCATGATCGTCTCGAACACGCGCGCCCCCAGCGACGCCGAGGGCGACCTCCAAGCGCAGCTCGAAGCGACGCGCGTAGCGGAGAGCGAGATCCTGCGCCTGGTCCACAAGTACGGGCACGACACGATCCTGACGGCCTTTCGCGAGGTGCAGGACTACGTGGAGCGGCTGACACGCCGGCGAATCGAGACGATTCCGGATGGCGTCTGGCAGACGGAGGACTACATCGACTACGACCCGTCCGTCGGGGACGGCCTGATCCCGATCAAGGTCAAGATGACCATCGAGGGCGACCAGCTCCACTACGACCTGACGGGGTCGCACCCGGTCGTCGGGACCTTCCTGAACTCGTGCTACGGCACGACCTTCTCGGGCGTCATCGCGGGTACGAAGACGTTCTTCCCCGACGTTCCCCTGAACTCGGGCTTCTACCGGGCCGTAACGGTCAACCTCGGGCCGCCCGGGACCGTCGTCAACGCGGAATGGCCCGTCGCCGTGACGGGCTTCTGCTCGGGTCCGTACGAGAAGATCATGAACTCGATCTTCGAGCTCTGGTCGGGGATCCTCCCCGAGCGTGCGATCGCCTGCTCCTTCAACCTCGAGTACCTGCTCGTCGGCGGCCGCGACCTCCGGCAGCCCGGCCGGCCGATCTTCATGTGGTACGACTGGATGGTCGGAGGATGGGGCGGGCGCAACGGCAAGGACGGCTCGAACGCCACCGCGCCCATCTTCGGCGTCGGCCTCGCCGTCCAGCCGCTCGAGGGTCAAGAGCGGCTGTGTCCCGTGCTGACGACGGGCCACCACATCCGCACGGATTCGGGCGGGCCCGGGAAGTGGCGGGGAGGCTGCGGCGTCGAGAAGGGCGCGACGCTGATGGACGCCGAGGGAACGGTCATGTCGTACCTCTGCGACAGGGCGCGCTCGATCGCGTGGGGCATACGCGGCGGCCTTCCCTCCATGCCCCACGGCGTATGGCTGAACAAGGACCGCCCGGGCGAGCGCTGGCTCGGCGCCGTGTTCTCGAACGTCGCCATCGTTCCGGGCGACACGTTCACGCGCCCCTCGGCCGGGGGCGGCGGCCTCGGCGACCCGATCGAGCGCGATCCGGAGGCGGTGCTCGAGGACGTCGCCGACGGCTACGTCTCGATCGAGCGGGCGCGCAAGGACTACGGGGTCGTTGTGCGCGAGATCGACGCCGAGCTCTGCCACTACGAGCTCGCCCTCGAGGAAACGGACGCCGAGCGCAGCCGGATCCGGAAGAGCCGTCTCGCCTGGCTCGAGGAAGATCCCGAGCACGTCGCCGAGCGCTACCGCGCCGGCGAGCTCGACGTCCTCGATCTCGTTCGCCAGTACGGCGTGATCCTCGACTGGGGGAGCGGCGCGCTCCTCCCGAAGACGACCGAGACCTTCCGGGCGATGCTGCACCGTCGTGCTCGCGCGCATTGGGCGGAGACCGTGCCCACCGCGCCGTGAAGCAGTCTCTCCCGATCCACCTTGGAATCGCATGCCGGCTCCCGGTTGCGCCGGCTGCGCTGCTCGCCTATGGTCGCGGTGCGGCTGGCAGCGAGGGCGGCCGTGCACGCAAGGCGCCTCAGATCCCCAGGACCGGCTGGGGCGCTTTTCGTGGTCCGGCGCGGAGGAGGCGAGCCGACGGGTGGAGGCGGGCCAATCGATGAGCGAGACACCCTTCAGCTCGGCTCGCTCAGGCGATCGGACGCTTCGCATTGCCGCGATCCAAGCGGCGCCGGTGTTCCTCGACAGGGACGCAACGATCGGGAAAGCTGTCTCCCTCATCGAGGAGGCGGCGCGCGGGGGCGCTCGGCTCGTGACCTTCCCGGAGACGTGGGTGCCCGGCTACCCGGCGTGGATCTTCGGCGCTGCCGGCTGGGACGATCCTGCTGCGAAGAAGGCGTTCGCGAGGTTGCAGCGCAACGCCGTCGAGGTGGCGAGCGCGGCGACCCGCGCCGTCTGCCGTGCCGCGCGTACGGCGCGCGTATACGTCGTACTCGGCGTGACCGAGCGCGACGCCGAGTGCTCCCGGGGCACGCTCTACAATGGGCTTCTCTACGTCTCGGACGCCGTGGAGGTGCTCGGCATGCACCGCAAGCTCGTGCCGACCCACGCGGAGCGGATCGTCTGGGGGCAGGGGGACGGGAGCACGCTGCACGTCTTCGAGACTCCCTACGGCCGGCTCGGCGGGCTCGCGTGCTGGGAGCACTGGATGCCCCTGACGCGCTTCGCCATGCACGCGAAGGGTGAGCAGATCCACGTGGCAGCCTGGCCCGAGGTCGGTAGCCCTGAGCTACACCGCCTGGCGAGCCGACACTACGCGTTCGAGGGTCGATGCTTCGCCATCTGCGTCATGGGCGCGGCGCTCACCCGGGACCGCATCCCGGCCGACTTCGAGCTTCGGGAGGCGCTCGCCGCCGCCGACGAGTTCGCGTCGGAAGCGGTGCCCGAGCCAGGGACCGCCGTATTCGCCCCGGACGGAACGGTCGTCGCCGAGGCGCAGGCGGGCGAGGAGACGATCGTGTTCGCGGACCTCGACCTCGACATGGTCGGGGAGGAGCAGCAGGCGCTCGACGTCGCCGGCCACTACAACCGTCCCGATGTGTTCGAGCTCCGCGTCGACGAGCGCCCGCGCCAGCAGGTCGTCTGGCTCGGCCCAGCCGGCGCCCCTCCGATGCTCGCAGGCGCCGAGGACGCCTAGCCTCGCCGTGAGGTACAGGATCTCGGTCGATACGGGCGGAACGTTCACCGACCTCGTCGTCGCCGCGCACGACGGCGGGCTCGTCATCGGCAAAGCCCTGACCAGCGCCGAGCGCGCGTTCGTCGGGATCCGCGAAGGGCTCGAGCAGGTGGCGCAGGACATCGGCGTCTCGGTCGCGGAGCTCCTCGCCGAGACCGACGTCTTCACCTACGGGACGACGCGGGCGACGAACGCGATCGTCGAGGGGAAGACCGCTCGAACCGCGTTCTTCACGACCGAGGGGTTTCCCGACGTCCTCCTCCTGCGGGAAGGAGGCAAGCCGGATCCCTTCAGGCAGATCCCGTATCCACCGCCGTACGTCCCGCGCCACCTCACGTGGGAGATCCGGGAGCGAATCGACGCCGAGGGGGGCGTCTACCGTCGGCTCGACGAGGCATCGGTGCGCTCGGCGATCGACGGCGTTCGGGAGGCCGGATGCGACGCGATCGCGGTCTGTCTCATCTGGTCGATCGTGAACCCGGCGCACGAGCTTCGCGTCGGCGAGCTGATCGAGGCGCTCCTGCCCGGCGTTCCCTACACGCTCTCGCACCGCTTGAACCCGGTCGTGCGCGAGTACCGCCGCGCCTCGTCCACCGCGATCGACGCGTCGCTGAAGCCTCTCATGCAGACGTACCTCTCGATGATGGAGCGCGACCTCCGCGCAGCGGGCTTCCGCGGGCACCTCTTCATCGCGACCTCGTACGGGGGCTCGTGGCGGCCGGCCGAGGTCGTCGAGCGACCGATCTACGCCGTCGGCTCCGGCCCCTCGATGGCCCCCGTCGCGGCGCTCGCGTACGGGCGCGCCGAGCTGGGCGCCGACGAGGTCGAGGCCGGCCTGATCGTCTGCGACACGGGCGGGACGACCTTCGACGTCGGCTTGGTCTCGGACGGGGAGGTCAGCTACGCGGCCGAGACGTGGCTCGGCGGCCGCTGGGTCGGGCACATCACGGGTATCCGCTCGGTGGACGTCAAGTCGATCGGGGCGGGCGGCGGCAGCATCGTCTGGATCGACGCCGGCGGGCTCCTGCGTGTCGGCCCGCACAGCGCCGGCGCCGATCCCGGGCCCGCGTGCTACGGGCGCGGCGGGACGAGCGCGACGGTCACCGACGCCGCTGTCGCGCTCGGCTACATCGATCCCGCCTACTTCCTCGGCGGCCGGCTCCGCATCGACGTCGAGGCGGCGCGGGACGCCATCGCAGCCGCCGTCGCCAAGCCACTCGGCCTGACGATCGAGGAGGCGTCCGCCGCGACGATCCTGATCGCGAGCGAGAACATCGTCGCTGCGATCAAGGAGATCACGATTGCCCAGGGCATCGACCCGCGCAACGTCTCGGTGGTCGCGGGCGGCGGCGCGTCCGGCCTCAACATCGTCCCGATCGCGCGCGAGCTCGGGGCTCGGCGCGTGCTCGTTCCGAGCACGGCAGGAGCGCTGAGCGCCTGCGGCGCGATGCACGCCGACGTGATCAACGAGTTCGCCGTGACCCGGTACGCGGAGACACGGTCGCTGGATCTCGAGGCGGTGAACGAGGCGTTGGCGGAGGTGGAGGAGCAGGCCGATCGGTTCCTCAACGGTTTCGCCGACATCGCGCCGGCCGCCGTTCGGAAGGACTTCGTCGTCGACGCCCGCTACCGGGGCCAGGTGTGGGAGCTCGACGTTCCCTTGCCGGCCGGGCGCCTGCGCGGCGAGGAGCACGTGAGGGCGCTCGAGGAGGCGTTCCACGAGGCGCACGAGCGCGTGTTCCGGGTCCGGGAGCCCGGCCAGTACCTCGAGTGCCTCGTCTGGAAGGCGCGTGCGACGGCCGTGGTCGACAAACCCTCCCTCGCGGCACGCGAGCTCGAGGAGGACGGCGAGCCGGCGCCGCTCCACCACGCGCCAGCCTACTTCCCGGAGCTCGGCCTGACGGACGTGCCGCGCTACGACGGAGCCGCGCTGGCTGGCGGAGCCGTGATCGAGAGCCCCGCGATCATCCGCGAGCCGACGACGACCGTCGTCGTCTATCCGGGCTCGAGCGTCACGGTCACGCCGCTCGGGAACTACGTGATCGACGTGGCGGAGGAGGCGGAGTCGGTCGCCGAGCTCAGCGAGGGGGCGGCCGCGCGATGAACGCGTTCGATCCCGTGCTCCTCTCGGTGCTCGCGAGCAGGCTCGACTCGATCGTGCGCGACGGCCTGAGTCGCGGGATCCGCTTCTTGAGCGACCGCGACGCGCGACCGGCCGGCGCCGCGCACCCGCTCGCCGCGCTCTGGGACAACGGGTCGGATCCGGTGGCGATGCTCGAGCATGAGATCGAGGTGCGGGGGATCGGCCTGGCCAGCTTCGGCGAGGGCGCGATCCGACCGGGGGAGCCGCTGGCTCGCCTGGAGGAGGTCCTGGTGCCGCTCTACCTGCACCACCGCTACCAACTGGAGGCGGCCGCCCACACGCTG
>CAZCIJ010000203.1:0-6282 GCA_964498265.1 uncultured Gaiellales bacterium
TTCCAGACCGCGCGCGCCTGATCGTACCCGGGGTCACCGGGGGCGAATACCGCGCCCGCGAAGCGCTCAATACGATCGATGGTCTGCATGGGTGCCTCCTTTGCATCTCGGCGTTGTCGTCACCGAGCCTAGGCCCGTGTCCGTTGCAGTCCCTGAGCGCTCCCTGAGGAGAATCTGAGGCAGCTGGTTGCTCGAGCAGTGGTGGTTGTCCATGAAATGCGCTGCGGCAGCGAGGGAGCCCCAGTTGGCGGGCCCGCCGAGACCCCCGAGGGGACACCCGCCTCCCCTTCGGAGCCGTATTCGGCAGGAGCACGCCGCTGGCGGGCGCCCCAGTCCCTGGACAGAACAGGCGCGCGGGGATCCCCTCGAAGAGACCGAGGGGATCCCCGCGCGTTCACGCTCGCGTGGCGCCGGTCGCGTGCTCGCGCACGCGCAACCTGCCCGGCTATGCCGTCGACAGCGGCTCAGAGAGACGCGAGGTGACCTTCGTCGGCCCGCCCAGCACCTCGAAGATGCGGGCGGAATGGTTGATGAGCGCCGGGCTCGCCTGAGGGCCCGTGAACAGATCGCTGGCGAGGTAGGCTTCGAGCGACTCCCGATCCGCCCAGACGTAGGCGCCACGGTAGGTGTTCGTCTCGGGGTCTCCGAGGAACACCTTCTCGATCAGCCCTGGGAAGGCGGCGACCGCCGGGGCTACCTCCTCTGCGAACGCCTCGAGCTCCTCAGGGGTCATCCCATCAAGCTGGAACTCCACATGCAGGGCAACCATCACGCACTCCTTTCGATTCGACGAGCTGACCTCACCCACGCTAGAAGCGGACCGCTCCAGGTACCTGAGGCATCCCTGAGACCGAGCTGAGACGAGAACTCCAGCAGGCATGCCGCGCTTGCGCCTCGCAGTTGCGCCCGCGCGGCCCGCGGCTCGCCCCGGGGCCGCTCGAGGCGGAGCGACCCGGAACGGCCCTTGCGTCGCGACGAGCGTGAGTCGGCGGCGGCTACGCCTTGTGGGTGCGGTAGCGGTAGCCGACGCCGCGGACAGTTTCGACCATCCAGGCGCGCTCGCCCAACTTGCGGCGGAGCGAGCTGACCACGGTCTCGATCACGTTTGAGGGGCCGAACTCGTAGCCCCAGACGTCGCGGAGGATCGCGCGGCGCTCGACCGCCTGCCCCTCACGCTGCTCGAGGTACTGGAGCAGCTCGAACTCCAGCCGCGTCAGATCGACGCGGGCACCGTCGGCGACGAGCTGCCGGCGATGAGCGTCGAGCACGCCATCGTCGTCGTCGACGTGGAGCTCGGCGGCAACCATCGCCGACAGCCAGCCATCGACCGAGGCCGGGCCGAAGTCGAGAACAGGAACGTGATACGCGACGCCGTCGATCGCGACCGGGCTGTCCGGCAGCTCCCTGAACCCGAGCGGAGCCAGGATCGGCCCGAAGGCCACGAAGTCGCGGAAGACCGTGTACCGGCGGCGCAGCTCGGGCCGAAGCGTCAACGCGAGCCGGGTGATGTCGAGCCAGAGGGCAGCCTGCGCAGGAGAGACAGCCTCTCCCCCCTCGAGCGCAAGGCGGAAACGCGTGACCAGCACACGCTGGCCGCGCGGAACCGGATCACGGCGGAGGTGCTCACGCCACGCCGACGCAACCGGGTCGGCGTCCACGAGCCCATACGGGACAGCGTCGAACTCGCACACACAGAGCACCCCCGCCACACCGCCACCTCGACCGCGGGCAACGCGAAAGCTCTCCGGCACCTGCCCCCACCATCGCTCAAACAGTGCCACAGTCGCAGCGGGCTCATGGCGTGCAACGATCTCCTGGACCGCGGCATCATCCTCAGGCTTCGCCGGCTCCATCGCGTAGAGGTGATCCGTCGTCGGGAAGTACCCCTCGCGCAAGAGCGGATTCTCGAGCAGATAGAGGGTATCCGCCGTGTAGCGCCACAGCTCACGCGGCGCCGCCTGCCCGAGCTCTCCGCGAAGCTGGCGCCAAGCCGCGACCCTGTACGCCCGGTAAGCGACGGGGTCATCCGCGCGAAGAGCCGCCGCTACCGCTTCCCTGACCGTGTCATGAAGAACGAGACCATCACGATCGACGCCCACAAACGGCAACCGACGCAGCCTCGCGAACGCCTCCTCAGTAGCCGCCATGTCCACGAGCATCGCCCCAAGAAGCGAGCGCGTCGGCCGCCGAACAACCGACGCCGCGTCGAGCGCCCGGCGCGTGACAGGATCGAGGCCGTCCAGGAAGAGCCGCGTCAGCTCCTCGATCACCGTCCTCGTCGCGACCGCCTCGAGATCCAACTCCGGCCGCGCGGCCAACGCCGCAGCCGACAACCTTAACGCCAGCGGATGCCCCCGCGCCACGCGATTCAACCGGCGCCCCTCAGCCGGCGCGACCCCCTCGCGACGAAGCAGCTCCCCCGCCGCATCCGGCGAAAGATTCGAGAGCGGCAGAGCTAAGAACAGGCTTCCAAACATCGCCGCCCAGCCAGACACCGGCGCATCGCGACCCGCCAGAAGCACCCGCACGTTCGCACTGAGCGCCGGAACAAACGACAGGCGCACCCAATCGTCCACGCTCCGAAGCGACTCGTACGTATCAAGAACTAGGAGAACGCGTCCGCCCAACCCAGACAGCCGCGCCTCCACCATCTCGCCCTCCCCCACGCCGCCAACCGCGCCAGACACGGCCTCCAGCACACCCCGCTCAGTCGGCTCGACCGTCCGACAGTCCAGACGAACGACCGCCACCCCACACGCCCGCGCATCAGCAACCACCACATCGACCAGCGTCGTCTTCCCCACCCCCGCCGGCCCATGAACAAACCCCACCAGCGGCCCCTCCCCCTCAACCAACCGAAAAAGAACAGCACGCTCAGCCTCACGATCGACCAAATGCGTCGCGCGCTCAGCCAAGAGGCCGCCGATCGTCCCCGACACCCCCCAAGTCTACGACGAGGATCAACGACGCAGTCGCGAGTTCTACCACGGCCTACACGGCTCCACGTGCGTGTTGGACCATTACTGTCCGCTCGTGTGGTCGGCGGACTCCACCACCCGGGTGACACCGCCGATGGCGCTGTTGTCGGTCTCGTCAGCGCTGCCATTGCGGTCCCGCTCGTGCGCTGGTACGGGCAACTGCCGGTGTTTGTCGTGAGTCGAGCGACGGATCCATCGCAAGAATCGCCTGGCGGGGACTCGATTCCCTCGCAGCGCGACTGCACTGGCGGCACTAGCCTCGATTCCGCACGGAGCTCGCTGGGCGCTGGCCAGGCGGCGGGATCTTTGACTCGGGTGAGGTCGGGTACCCCCTGTCGCGGGTCGCCGTTGAGCTCGGGCCGGCGTGCTGTTGTGAGCGGGGGCGGTTGATCAGCGGGGGCGGGTCGCTCCGCGATCGACAGGAGACGCTCGATCGCATCGAGACGGCGGCCCGCCTCCTGGTAGCGCTTGAAGTCCGCGACCGTCGGCTCGTCTCCGAACGCCCGGACGGCGGCGCCGAACTGCGTGAGCGCAAGCTGCAGGTGCTCCTACCTGCTGGCTTCACCGACGCTGAGGCAGCCGTGGTCGCTGCTGGTGGCCGGTAGCACGCGTTTCGGGCCAGCGGGGGCTCAGGTTGGCCGCTGGCCGGGAGGACAAGGCGTTGCGTGGTAGGGATCCCGGGGCGATATGGACGGACTGCAACGAATCCGGGCGCCGCGGGCGAGGCGCAGGCATTCCTGCTAGCGGGAAGAGCAGAAGTCCCGATAGCCAGACCCTCAGGTGGCGGCTGACCTCGATGACAGCGAATGCGGGACAGACGATCCTGGAACCGATGAGCTACCGAATCCTCACGGCGATCGCGAGCGTTCACTGGCCCAACGGCGCGGTCGCGATCGCGGCCGCGGCCGCCGTCCGCTTCTGGCTCGAGCGAGAGTCCCGTGGGGCGGCCTGACGCTTTGGCGACCAGTCCGCCACCGACGACAGGAGCGAGCGGCCCGGGGATCCTCTCGGAGTCCGGCGCGCTTCGCATCGCGCTCCTGCCGCCACGCGCTCACGCTGGACGGCCTCGAAAGACCGAGCGACCGCACCGCTCAAGACGGAATCACCCCATCACCCATCATGTCGCCGGCCCCGACAACGAGGCGGCGGACCGAGATAAGGCTGGACATCCGCGCGCACCGACCCGACCACCCGCAACCCACGGCGCACGGCCCGCCCAGCAGGCAAGCAGTCACACCCATCAACCTGGACGCCGCGCTTGCCGCGGTGTCCCTGGACAGATAAGGAGAACACGATGCGAGTCTTCCTCGCCGGGGCGAGCGGTGCGATCGGCAGCCGCCTCGTTCCTCAGTTGATCGATGCCGGGCACGAGGTGATCGGCGCCCACGCCTCCCCCAGCAGCGGCGAGCGCGTGCGCGCGCTCGGCGCGAAGCCGGTGCTGGTTGACCTGCTCGACGCGCGCGCGGTGCGCAAGGTCGTGCTCGAGGCGGAGCCCGGGGCGATCGTGCACGAGGCGACCGCGCTGGCGAATGCGAAGTTCGGCCGCAACCTCGACAAGACCCTCGCGAGGACCAACGAGCTGCGAACGAAGGGCACCGACGCGCTGCTGGCGGCCGCGCGAGAGGCAGGAGTTCGTCGATTCGTCGCGCAAAGCGTCGCCTTCTGGCGGTACGCCCGAGAGGGCGGATCGGTCAAGACCGAGGACGATCCGCTCGACCCCAACCCGCCGGCGAACACGCAGCAGATCCTCGCCGCGATCATCCATCTCGAGCAGGCGGTCACCGACTTCGGCGGGATCGCTTTGCGCTACGGCGGCTTCTACGGCGCCGCCAACGACGGGCTGATCGAGCCGGTGCGCAAGCGGCAGTTTCCGATCATCGGCGACGGCGGCGGCATCTTGCCCTGGATCCACCTCGAGGACGCCGCCGCGGCGACCGTGCTCGCGCTGGAGCACGAGGGGCCCGCGATCTACAACATCGTCGACGACGACCCCGCACCGGTGCGCGAATGGCTGCCTGCGCTCGCACAGGCCCTGGGAGCGAAGCCGCCGCGGCGCCTCCCGGTCTGGCTCGCACGGCTGCTCGCCGGCGAGGCCATGGTCGTGATTGGTACGGAGGGCCGCGGCGCCTCCAACGCGAAGGCCAAGCGCGAACTCGGCTGGACGTTGCGCTACCCAAGCTGGCGGCAAGGCTTCGCCGTGTACGCGACACCGGCAGCCTCGACATCCGAGCCGCGATCGCCCACGCCCGCAAACGCCGGCCGGCCGCAATCGGCGTCTCGATGACGCAGAGCCACGCGCGGTAGGAAGGGCAAGATGTCTAGTCGCGCAGCTGCACGAGGTGGATGGGCACCTCGGTTAGCTGCAGCCGGCGCGGGCGGTCGACGTGCGCGGCAGCGCCGAGGCGCGTGGCGGCCCACAGGCCATGGTCCGAATCCATCCGGAGCGCGTCGTCCCTCGGGACTCCAGGTCAGCACCACGACTCGCGGCGCCCCGGGGGACGGCGAGCATCGCGGCGCGCCGGGTGTCGACCGATGAGTGCGCGTCGCCGTGTGGGTCGTACCTGAAGGCGCAGTTCGACAAGAGGAGGCCGTCGTGACACGTGAGCGTCAGCAGGGTGGTCGGCTTGACCTCTTGGAGGCATTTCTGGGCGAGTGGCGGGTCGAGGCTCCTGGGTCTCCGCTCCCATGCGAGCTCGCCGACTCCGCGTGTACGACCTTCGAGTGGACGCTCGACCGCGCCTTCCTACTCCAGCGCTCGCTTGTCCCGGTACCGGAGGTGCCCAACGGGCTGTGCCTGATCGGAGCCGATGCCGACGACGGCTTCGTCCAGCATTACTTCGACGCGCGCGGGATAGCGCGCCTCTACGCGATGACCTTCGACGGCCGCGACTGGACGCTCGAACGCCACGCTCTCGACCTCTCGCCACTCGACTTCCACCAGCGCTGGCTGGCAACCTTCAGCGCCAACGGCGCCACGATCGAGGGTCGCTGGGAGACGTCGCCAGACGGCCGCGACTGGCAGCTCGACTTCAAGCTCGTGTACCGCCGGCTGTCGCTGTCGGCCGCCTCGACCAACGGGGACTGACGGATGGCCACGCTTGTCCTGTTCCACCGTGCTGGCGCGACGACCGCCTGGCGTGGTGCGGCGGAGCGCGGGCCGCCCACGCGCGCACCAAGACGCCCGGCGTCCGCCCGATTCCGTACCAGCCGATGCCGAACCCGTCGCCGTTCGTCGTCTCCGCACCGAGCTGGAAGTGTCCGAGGATCTGTGTAGGCATGACCGAAAGCGAGTGTCATGTCTACG
>CAZCIJ010000204.1:0-6236 GCA_964498265.1 uncultured Gaiellales bacterium
GCCCCCGGGACGGCTGAGCCGCATCAGGCTTCCGGCGCACAGCCTGCCTCCCTTCCTCCAACCAGGTGCGCCGCGTGAAGTGCGGGTTCGCCGCAGGGTCGCTCATCGCGAGCGACACACGAGCGACGCGAGGACGTGGTCGAGCGCTCCCTCGGTTGCGCCGGCGCCGTCCTTCGCCCGCCAGCCGACGAAGCCGTCGGGCCGGACGACGACTGCGCCGTCGGCGGCGATCCCGTACGCGTCGAGAAAGCGCCCGTGCGGGTCGGACAGCTCTCCGCCGCCCACCCGGTAGGCATCGAGCTCGAGACCCAACCGCCGCGCGGCTCCTCCGGCGTCCGCGGTCCACCGCCCTCCGTCCGGACCGGCCAGGAGAGCGAAGCTCTTGCCGAAGAGGTCGAGCGTCGAGAGAGGCGCGTCCGCGCGGCTGAGGACGACGTGTGGCGCGCGCGAGCCGGGGCGCCCGCGCGACTGGCCTGGATGCTCGTGGAGCCTCGGCTCGGCGCTACCCTCGGCGAGGATCGCGGCGGAGTCGTAGCAGTAGCCGATCTCCATGGAGTAGTCGTCGACGAGCGGCTGCGTGTCCTCGGTCCCGAGATAGGGGGCAACGCGCGTGACGTACCTCGTGTAGGCCTGCTCGACTGTGAGGCTCCCGACCGGGCGCCGCTCGGCGTCGTAGGTGACGAGGAGCTTGGGGCCGGCGACGCCGCGCACCGCAAGCGCGAGCTTCCAGGCGAGGTTGTGCGCGTCCTGGACGCCGGTGTTGCCGCCGAAGCCGCCGTTGGGCGGGACGACGTGCGCCGCGTCACCGGCGAGGAACACGCGCCCGACCTGGTAGCGCTCCGCGCCGTCTGCGACGGCCTGCCACGTCGCGACGTCCTCGATCTTCAGGGGGATGTCGGGGACGCCGATGGCCGCGCGAAGGAGCTCGAGGCAGCGCTCCTCGGTGACCCCGGCCGCGACGTTCGCCCAGGGGGCCGACGGATAGGCTGCGACGACCTCCGGCCGAGCGGTATCTCCGACGAGGTTGACGACGAGGAATCCCGCGTTTCCGCTTCGGTCGAGGCGGAAGAAGCCGCGCAGCGTCGAGTTCGTGACGTAGCTGACGCCCTGGTTCCTGCCTCGAAGCACCGGCTCGAGGTCCCAGCCGGCCCGGAAGTAGATCGTGATGCTGTTCGAGAGGAGGCCGTGACCGCGCATCCCGATCCCGAGCGCCTCGCGCACCCTGCTTCGGTTCCCGTCGGCGGCGACCATGTACTGCGCTCGCACCGTGCGTTCGTCCCCGCTCTCGAGGTCCCTGATCACCGCGTCGACGCCGTCGGCGTCTTGCTCGAAGGAGACGAGCTCGCTCGCGTAGCGGAGGGTCGCGCCGAGCTCCTGCGCGCGCTCTCTGAGGATCGGCTCGAGCGCGTCCTGATTGACGAAGAGCCGCACTGTCGGGCTGAACTCCTCCACCCCTTCGTTCAGGTTCCCGAAGTAGCTCGCGATCTCCTTTCCGGCCAGCGACTCGACGTTGTTGATGCCCCCGTCCGGGTGGTACTGCTCCTCCGACTTCCGGCGGACGACGTCCTCGAGGCCGACCGAGCGGAGGATCTCGACCGTGCGCAGCTGGAAGTGCCCCGCGCGCGGATGGATCGCCGTGCCCGAGTGGCGCTCGACGGTCAGGGAGTCGACTCCGTGCCAGCGCAGCAGCAGGGCCGTCGTGAGGCCGACCAGGCTCCCGCCGACGATCAGGACGGGGACGGTCTCGTCGGGCCCGCTCAGGTGCGTCACCGCTCGCGCATGCTACCCGGGCCGGTAGCCGATCTCGGACGAGATCTCCAGGGCGGCCTGCCGGACGGCGGGAGCGAGCCGCGCGACCAGCTCGTCCAGCGAGCCGAGCGAGTGGTGGGCGGCGAGGTTCACGGCGGCGACGACCTCGCCCGTCCGATTGCGTACCGGTGCGGCGATGGAGCGCAGCCCGGGCGCGAGCTCCTCGTTGTTGACGGCGAGGTCGGCCCGGCGGACGCGCTCGAGCTCCGCCTCGAGCGCAGCCCTGTCGGTCAGCGTGTTCGGCCCGAGCCGCCGGTAGGAGACGCGCTCGAGCGTCCGTGTCCGCTCCGGCTCGGGGAGGAACGCCAGCAGCACCTTTCCCAGCGACGTGCAGTACGCGGGAAGGCGCGAGCCGACGCGCACGTCGAGGTCGACGTGACGCTGCGTGGGGCTGCGGATGCGCTCGATGTGAACGACGTCGACGCCGTCGAGGATCGCGAGGTTCGTCGTGTACCCCGTGCCGGCGCACAGACGTCGCAGGGCGGGGGTGGCGAGCTCGCGAAGCTCCATCGACTCGAGCGCCGCCAGGCCCAGGTCGAGGACGCGCGGCCCCAGGCGGTACTTCCTCGTCGCCGCGTCCTGGCGCAGGTAGCCGAGCCGCAACAGCGTCGCCACGTAGCGATGGGCGGTGCTCCGCGTGAGGCCGAGCTCTCGGGCGAGCTCGCTGACCCCGATGAGCGGCCGCGCGCGGCTGAAGGAGGACAGGATGGCGAGCCCGCGCACGAGCGACTTGGAGTCTGCGGCCGCGCCCGACGCCGCGTCTGCCATGTCCAAATACTAGAAGAGAGTCTTGCTATTTGGACAGAATCGCGGCTAGCATGGCACCGAACCCAGGCTTCAACCGAGGAGGACGCGACGTCGTGGCCGTCCAGCTGAAGCGGCTGCCCGAGATCGACGACGCCGAGCGCGGCGCTGCGGGCCCGCATCCACCGTACGACTACCCCGACTACGTGGGCACGCGGCTCCGCCACCCCAAGCGGCCGCTGATCGTGCTGCCGCACACGCTCTCGGAGCTCAGCGGCCCGGTCTTCGGCGACGAGACGGTGGGTCCGCTCGACCACGACCTCACGCGCCAGCATGCCGGCGAGCCGCTCGGCGAGCGGATCATCGTGCACGGCCGGGTCGTCGACCGCGAGGGCCGCCCGGCGCGCGACACGCTGATCGAGGTCTGGCAGGCCAACGCGGCGGGCCGCTACCACCACAAGGTGGACGACCACCCGGCGCCGCTCGACCCGAACTTCAAGGGGGCCGGCCGGTGCCTGACCGACTCGGACGGGTACTACCGCTTCGTCAGCGTCCGTCCCGGCGAGTACCCGTGGGGCAACCACTACAACGCGTGGCGCCCTGCGCACATCCACTTCTCCCTCTTCGGCCGGGCGTTCACCAGCCGGCTCGTCACGCAGATGTACTTCCCCGGCGACCCGTTGTTCGAGTACGACCCGATCTTCCAGTCGGTCCGTGACCCGAAGGCCCGCGAGGCGCTGATCTCCAAGTTCGACATGGAGACGACCGTGCCAGACTGGGCGCTCGCCTACCGCTTCGACATCGTGCTCGACGGTCCCAGCGCGACGCCGATCGAGAGGGGAGCCCAGCGGTGACCGAGCTGCTCGAGCCGACGCCCTCCCAGACGGCCGGACCGTTCGTCTCGATCGGCCTCTGCCGCACGCCGCAGCACCTCGTCGTCCCGGAGGGGACGGAAGGAGCCGTCTGGATACGCGGCACGCTGCTCGACGGGGCGGGCGACCCGATTCCGGACGGAGTCGTGGAGATCTGGCAGGCGGATCCCGGCGGGACCTACCGGGACGACTTCGGCTTCGGCCGCTTCGGGACCCAGGACAGCGAGGGGCGGTTCGAGTTCCTCACCGTGAAGCCGGGACAGGTTCCCTGGACGGACGGCCGCCCGCAGGCCCCTCACATCACCGTCCTCGTCTTCGCGCGGGGCCTCTTGAAGCCGCTGCATACGAGGATGTACTTCCCCGATGAGGAGGCGGCGAACGAGGCGGATCCCGTGCTCGCAGCGATCGATCCCGTCTACCACGGCGCTCTCGTCGCCAAAGCCGAGGACGGAGGGCTGCGCTTCGACCTGCAGCTGCAGGGAGACCGCCAGCCGGCGTTCTTCGCGCTCTGACCGCTCACGGCGGCGTGTGACCGCGAGGGCGCTCGCGCCGCCGGGGTCGTCCGGCTCCGGCAGCGGCGCCGCCCTGCGTCTAGCGGTCGCCGCGCTCGCGCAGGTAGGCGGCGAAGGCCGCCTGCCGCTCCAGGTAGCGCTCGAGCTTCACGAGGCCGTCTTCGACCCACTCGCGCAGCCAGAGCTCGTCGACGTCGATCTCGGTGACGTCCGCGTGGTCGCTCACGGACCGACAACCCGCGTGCGCTCGATTCCTTACGGTGGTCAGGAGAAATCGGTCAGCTACGGTTCAGCCGCAAGCCCCCATCGTCTAGCGGCCTAGGACACCGGCCTTTCAAGCCGGAGATCGCGGGTTCGAATCCCGCTGGGGGTATCGGCCATATGCAGGGATCTTTGGGGAGAACGAGTCTCGATAGGCTCCTGCGGACTGAAGGAACCGTCGATTTCCAGGTCTCACACTAGGCGCTCCGCGCGGTTAGGAGACCGGCTATTCGGTGCTGCTCGACGGCCTTCGTCCGCGACTAGCTCGTCCGCCTCGATCTTGAAGTAGCCGAGTCATCGATCGGAATCCGGAGATCGCTCGCCGTTGCGTTATGTCGTCTCGGTCACCGGAAGCGGCCAGTCACACCGGGTCGTCTTCGGCGATGCCCCCGCAGGTGAACCCTCTCGCCTCGCCGGGTCGGAGACCGGCGCACGAGAAGGCCCACGATGGCGAGAAGCTCGGTCATGACGATGATCTTCGTCCAGTCAAGCGCCGGCCGCCAGCTCACCTCCTCGCCCTTGATCACGTACGCGCCGGCCGGCGAGGCGACGACGCCGAAGCCACCACCGGAGCCCTTTCCCTGCTCGTTCTCGCCCTCGCCTCCGCCGCCACCCCCGCGGATCGACGCCGCCGGGATGATGGTCAGGCCGTTGCGCTCGTACGGCTCCCCGTAGACTCGTTTCACGGTGATGGTCTCGCCGGCTTGCGACAGGATTTCTCTCACGTCCATGGGTGCTCTCCCTTCGGTGTAGCGATCACCGCTTCCAAGCAGTGTGATCGAGCGCGTCTCGCGCTCGTGCCACTGGGCGAAGTGCTCGCTGAGTGAAGCTTCTACTCTTCCACGTTCCTACGTGGTCACGGGGAAGACCCCGGGTCGGCTCTTCCTCTAACGGCGACCGCCGCACGAGTCCCACCTTCACATCGTTCGCTACCACGGCCGCGTCTGGGTAGAGGCGACTGGGCGAACGGCGAAAGGTGTCGTCAGGCTCCGGCCGGATCGCTCCGAATACACGGATGGCGGCATGGCCGAACACGAGCGTAGCGTGGTAGACGCTGATGACCCGATCCATTGGCACCCCGCGTCCGGGCTCTAGTCGGAGCCGACCGTAGTTGAGGCGGATGTCGGTTGGCGTGTACTTGCCGGCCCTCGCGATCGCCCCAGTGATGCGACCGTTCCCGACGGAACGAAGCCCCAGGAGCGGTTCTGAAGCCCCCTTCGGGAGGAGCCTGCCGCGCGACGTTCATCCCCGCGGGGGATAGGCGCCTGGCCGCGCCACTCGTAGCATCCGAGCACTTGTGTGACCGCTGGTCTCCAGGCGACTGGCCAGGGAGGCGGAGCTGCGCTGGCCAGCGCTCTCCCGGTGATCCCGCCGAGGGTTACCCGGCGTCGCAGGAGATCGACTGCGTTACAGGGACGCCGGCCGGGGAGCTCGAGGAGACAGTGACGGCGGGGTCGAGTGGCCTCTCCTATGACCCAGCGACGGACACGTACACGTATGTCTGGAAGACGAACAAGGCGTGGGCGGGCCCCTGCCGTCAGCTGATCCTGGGTCTCAACGACGGTACCTTTCACGTCGCCTTCTTCAAGCTCAGGTAGTTGAGCCCTTAGGGGGGAGCAGCGGCCGTCGCTCGGTGCTCCCGGCCCATTTGCGATTCCGTCTCTCGCCGGGCTCGGCCGCTTCCGAGTTGGCTATCACTTGTGCTGCTGATCGGCGCGCGGGATCACGATCGGTTCCGAATCGCCGCCGTGCTCGGGCCAGCGGTACTGGAGACCCGGCGACCCCCGGTTTTGCGCGCCCGCTTGTCGCGCTAGCCGATGCGGGCGCGGGCGGTGTTGTCGCGCTCGCGTGTCTCGAGGATGCGTTTGGTGGGGTCGAGCCTGACGCCGACCCAGTTGCCGATCACGCTCTCAGGGCCGGGGAAGGTGAGGTGGAAGGTGCGTACGCGCTTGCCGTGCGCGCGTACGCGACCCTGCTTGAACTCGTCCAGGGAGGGGATGCGCAGGCGCACGAGGAACCAGCGGTTGACAAGGCGCGG
>CAZCIJ010000205.1:0-6210 GCA_964498265.1 uncultured Gaiellales bacterium
GGGTAAGGTGCACGAGCTGGTAGAGCAGCACCTCGACGCACAGTGGGTCGTAGCCGAGCATGCGGGCGACGACCTCATACCAGCCGCGCACGCCGTGGTGGTCGGCCCCGAGCACGTAGATCGCGCGGTCGAAGCCGCGCTCGAGCTTGTCGCGGAGGTAGGCGATGTCGGCCGCCTCGTACGTCGGCAGCCCGCCCCGCTCCTCCGAGCGGACGAGGACGCGGTCCTTCTCGTCCCCGAAGTCGGAGGAGCGCACGTACACCGCTCCCTCTCGCTCGTAGGTCGGCAGGAGCGGCAGGAGCTCCGGCAGCTCCTGCTCGAGCTCGCTCTGGCGCGCCCAGCTGTCGAAGTGGACGCGGAAACGGTCGAGGGTGACCTCGATCCGTCGCAGCATCTCCGGGACCGGGTCACCGGGGAGCGCGGCGAGCTCCCGCACGTAGTCGCCCCGGTAGCCGTCCGCCGGCGGCTCCTCGCCACTCCTGACGGCCTCCACGGAGGCGCGAAACCGCTCCATCTGGGAGCCCGCGTCGTTGTAGTAGTACTCCCGCTCGACCTCGTTGCCCGCGAACTCGAGCAGCCTCGCGACCGAGTCGCCGTAGGCGCCGTTGCGCGCCGCCGCGACGGTGATCGGCCCTGTCGGGTTCGCCGAGACCATCTCCACCTGGACTCGCTCCGGCCTGCCCGCGGACCCGGCGCCGTACCGGTTGCCGGCCCCGAGGAGCTCGGAGAGCGCCCGCTCGTACCAGGGGCCCGCCACGCGCAGGTTGAGGAAGCCGGGGCCCGCCACCTCGAGGCTGTCGACGAGGTCGCCCAGGTCCGCCCGTCGCGCGAGGTCCTCGGCGACCTCGCGCGGAGCCCGTCGCAGGGACGAGGCGAGCCGCAGCGCGACGGTGGTGGCGAAGTCCCCGTGGGCCGGGTCGCTGGGGCGCTCCAGCGCGACATCCACGACGCCGTCGCCGGAGAGCTCCCGGGCAGCGGCCGTGAGCGGATCGGCCAGGGCACGGAGCGCGGCCGGCCTCACCCTGCGACGGCCTCGTCCGAGACGCAGTGATCTCTCAGCTCATCCACGCTTCGCCGGGCCCTCCGTTCCCGCAACGCGCCGTTGACGACGCCTCCCACCGCCAGCTCCGACGGCGAAGAGGAAGAGTGCCACACCGCAGCTGACGCGGCACCGGCGAGAGCGACCCGTCGCCGGCTGACCGCTCGCTGGGGCATCGGGGGTATGGTAGGTCCGGTGGACGAGGAGAGCCAGGAGCGCCAGCTCAACATTCAGGTGGACCCGGAGCACCTCGCGGGCGTCTACGCGAACTTCGCCACGGTCAGCTTCTCGGACTACGAGTTCACGATCACGTTCGCCCGTATCGATCACGAGGTCGAGGATGGCGAGGTTCCCGGCGTCGTGGTCTGCCGCGTGAACGCGTCGGCCCGCTTCATGCGAGAGCTGATGGACGCGATGTCCGACAGCTGGTCGAAGTGGTCGACGCGCGAGGGGATCAGGAACCTCCCCGAGCGCTGAGGGTCTCGAACGCCTCTGCCATGCCGATCCGCTCGAGGGCCGTCGGGTGGGAGCCGAGCAGGATGCGGCTCCACCCGGGCGGATCGGGGTCGCCGAGCCCGGTGAGGACGAACCGGCGCTGCAAGCCGACGTCGCTCGCGGCGTCCCGAGTCGCCTCGAGCGCGAGCCAGTCCGCCTCGGCCTCGTAGCGGCGAGAGATCGCGTTCTGCGCCGGCAGCGTGGCGAGGAAGAGAACGAACGCCGTCAGCAGCGCGAGCGGGACGAGGGCCGGATCGTGCATGCCTCCACGTCTCCTCACCACCCACGCAAGCAGGCCGACCGCCGGCACGGCGAACAGCGCGAACCACGCCACCCCCTTCCATACGTGACTGCGAGACACGTGCGCGAGCTCGTGCGCGGAGACCCAAAGGATCTCGCCGCGTGAGAAGCGACCGTCGAGGAGCGTGTCGTAGAGCACGACCGTCCGCGTCGGTCCGATCCCGGTCACGTGCGCGTTCGCCGCAGTCGTTCGCCGGCTCGCGTCCGCCACCTCCACCTGCTCGACGTCGACGCCGAGGCTGCCGGCGAGCTGCTCCACCTCGGCCGCGAGCGTGCGGTCGGCGAGAGGCGTGAGGCGGTTGAAGAGCGGCTCGATGACGAGCGGCTGCACGAGGACGACGACCGCGCCGAGGACGGCGAGGGCCGCGCCGCCGGCGATCCACCAGCGCTCTCCGAGCCTCACGGCGAGGAAGACGGCGCCGGCGACGGCCAGGACGACGATGCCGGTGGTCACGAGCAGCGAGAGCCCCTGGTCACCGAGCCACGCAGCGTACCCTTGCTCGGACAGGCCGTAGCGCCGGCTCCACCAGTGCCGCGTCGCTCCGATCGGGAGCGTGGCCACCCAGACGCAGGCGGCGGCCAGCGCGCCGAGGGCGACGCCTGTGCGGACGGGAGCGCTCCGCTCGAGCCGGAGCGCGCGCGCGGTCGCGCGCGCGAGCGGCCTGCCCTTCCATGCGAGCGCCGCGAGCACGAGCAGCTCGATCGCCGTCGACGCGACCCAGAGCCAGCGGGTGACCGTCCGGTAGGAGTCGATGCGCTCGAGCTCCGCCGCTGGGAAGAGCGCGCTCGCGTCCACCGCGGGCGGATCGAGCGCCGGGGTCTCGACGCGCAGGAGCGCGTACGCGGAGGCGCCGGCGCCGGCCGCCAAGAGTGCGAGAACGACTAACGTTGCCCGCCGCCGATGCGCATCGCCGTGATCTCGGACATCCACGCGAACCTGCACGCCCTGGAGGCGGTCCTTGCCGCCGTCGACCGGGAGCGCCCGGACGCGATGTGGTGCCTCGGCGACGTCGTCGGCTATGGCCCCCAGCCTAACCGCTGCTGCGCGTCCGCCGCCGAACGATCCGACCTCTGTCTCGTCGGCAACCACGACCTGGGCGTCCTCGGCTCCGTCGACCTGGCCGACTTCTCGCCCGACGCCGCGGAGGCGGCCCTGTGGACGGCCGATTCGCTCGAGCCCGGGGCCCGCGAGTTCCTCGTCTCTCTCCAGCCCACCGGCGAGACGGACGACGCCGCCCTGTACCACGGCAGTCCGCGCGACCCGGTCTGGGAGTACGTTCTCAGCGACGAGGCGGCGCGAGCCTCGATCGAGCTCTCGCCGAAACCGCTGGTCCTGGTCGGCCACAGCCATGTCGCCCTGGCGGTCGGGCTGGTGAGCGGGGAGCTGCAGGGCGGTCTCGCTCCCGAGGGCACCGAGATCGCGCTCGCGGAGGGCGAGCGCTGGCTCCTGAACCCCGGATCCGTCGGCCAGCCGCGCGACGGGGACGCCCGGGCCGCCTGGCTGCTGCTCGACCTCGAGCGGCGGCGAGCCTCCTTTCGCCGGGCGCCTTACGACATCGCACGCACGCAGCGCGAGATCCGGGACGCTGGGCTGCCCGAGAGCCTGGCCGCGCGCCTCGAAGCGGGAATCTAGCCCTTCTTGGTGGCGGAAACTCGTGCGGTTGTGACACGTTTTTCCGGATCGTGGGCCGCAAGGATGCGCCGCCGGAGCCGGGCTTGGCCCGGCGGGAGGCTCACCAGGCGAGAGGCGACATTGGACCTCGGCTGCGAGCCGCCGGCTCGGCTTCCGCCTGAGGAGCCCGGGGCGCTCGCGAGGAGGGGGTCCGTGGGGGAACCAGGGGTTCCCCCACGCTAAGGGGCTGTCCGGAAACCCCGGTGCGTTCGGGACTCGCGCGTGAGCGTGCCGGGGAAGGACGAGCGCGCTGACGCGCGCCTGGCTACCACCAGGCCATATGGGCGCGACCGAGGACGCCGCCAGGCACGCTGACGCCCCGCCTCCGGGCGTGGCGGGGCTTCCGGACAATCATCTAGTGAGGGCGACCTTCTCTCGCAGCCGTCTCGGCGTGCAGGGTGATCCCCTCACGCGCGAGCGCGAGCTGGACCTCCTCGCGGGCGCGGTAGATCCGCCACTTCACGGTCGCGAGCGTGATCTCGAGCGAGTCGGCGATCTCCGCGTACGACAGACCGACGACGTCGCGCAGCAGGAGGGCCATCTTCAAGTCCGGGTTCAGCACGCCCACGGCGCGCCAGACGGCGTCGATCATCTCGACCCGCTCAGGGGGCGCATCGAGGACCTCGAGCGGCGCGACGTCGTCGATGGGACAGGCCTGCGGGCGCCGCTCGCGCGCCCTGAGCTCGTCGAGCACGCGGTTCTTCGCGACCTGGAACAGCCACGTCGTGAAGCGGCAGCGCAGGGAGAAACCGGCGAGCGCGTGGTGGATGCGCAGGAAGACGTCCTGGGTCAGGTCCTCGGCGAGCATGCGATCCCCGACCATCCGCAGGATGTAGTTGAAGACGGGGACCTCGTACGCCGTGACGAGCGTGCCGAACGCAGCCTCGTCTCCCCGCTGGGCCTTGCGGAGGATCGACAGATCCGGCTGTGGCAGTGGCAACGAACGGCTGGGCCGAGACCGCTGAGTTGCCGGAGTATAGCGAGCCCGAGCCGGGCCTCAGGCGATGAGCGTCCGGCCGGTCATCTCCGGCGGCGCGTCGAGGCCGAGCAAATCGAGGCAGGTCGGCGCGAGGTCGGCAAGCCCGCCGCCCTCCCGCAGAAGAAGGCTTTCGGCGGTCACGACGAGCGGGACCGGGTTGGTCGTGTGCGCCGTGTGCGGGCTGCGCCCGTCGGCGTCGAGGAGCTGCTCCGCGTTCCCGTGGTCCGCGCAGACGACGCACACGCCGCCCTTCTCCTGGACGGCCTCCACGACGCGGTCAAGGCAGGCATCGACAGTCTCGGCCGGCCTGACGACGGCCGGGATCACGCCCGTGTGCCCGACCATGTCCGGGTTGGCGAAGTTGACCACTGCGAAGCGGTAGTCGCCTCGGCCGACCTCCTCGTCGAAGCGCTCGGCGACCTCGCGGGCCGACATCTCCGGCTTGAGGTCGTAGGTCGCCACGTCCCGCGGCGAGGGGACGAGGATGCGCGTCTCGCGCGCCCACTCCCGCTCGCGCCCCCCGTTGAGGAAGTAGGTCACGTGTGCGTACTTCTCGGTCTCGGCGATGTGGAGCTGCGGCAGCCCTCGCTCCGCGAGGAGCTCGGCGATCGTGTCGGCGACGTCCTGCTCCGGGTAGGCGACCGGGCACTCGAGGTCGTCCCGGTAGCGCGTCATCGTGGTCAGGTCGAGGCCCTGCTCGAGCAGGCGGACGCTGAGCTGGCGCATGCGGTCCGGCCGGAAGTTGAAGGCCACCAGGGCGTCGCCTTCGGCGACGCCCTGGTGGCTGAAGGACCCGACGACGGTTGGCTCGATGAACTCATCGGTCGTCCCTCGGTCGTAGCTCTCGCGGACGGCGGCGACCGGATCGTCCGCCCGGACGCCCTCCCCGCGCATGATCGCCGCCAGCGCCCGCTCCGTCCGCTCCCAGCGCTCGTCGCGGTCCATCGCGTAGTAGCGGCCCGCGACCGTCGCGATCCTGGCTCCTTCCGCGACCAGCTCGGCGAGGTCGCTCACCGCGGACGTCGGCGCCACGTCGCGCCCGTCGGTGAACGCGTGCACCACCGTCCCGTCGGCCACGCCATGACGCCGCGCGAGCTCGAGCAGGGCGCGCACGTGGTCGATGTGGGAGTGCACGCCTCCGTAGGAGACGAGCCCCAGCAGATGGACGCTCGTCCCGCGCTGCACCGCGCGCGAGAACGCGCCGCTCAGCGCCGGGTTCTCGAAGAAGTCGCCGCGCGCGATCGCGCGGTTGATGCGGACGAGATCCTGATCCACGACGCGCCCGGAGCCGATCGTCAGGTGGCCGACCTCCGAGTTGCCCATCTGCCCGTCGGGCAGGCCGACCGCGTGACCGGCGGCCGCGAGCGTGGTATGCGGGAACCTCTCCCAGAGCCGATCGAACGTGGGCGTCTCGGCGAGCGCGACCGCGTTCCCCGGCCCCGGCGGCGCGAGCCCCCAGCCGTCGAGTATGACCAGCGCGACGAGCGGGAACGTCCGCATCACGCGACGGAGGCCGCCCCGCAGACGGCGGCGAACGACTCGACGTCGAGCGACGCCCCGCCGACGAGCGCGCCGGCCACGTCCGGCTGCGCGAGCAGCTCGGCGGCGTTCTCGGGCTTCACCGAGCCGCCGTAGAGGATGGGCACGTCGAGGAGCGAGCGAACGAACGCGTGCACCTCCTGCGCCTGAGCGGGGGTCGCGGTCCTGCCCGTGCCGATGGCCCAG
>CAZCIJ010000206.1:0-6195 GCA_964498265.1 uncultured Gaiellales bacterium
ACGATCTTGCCGAAGAAGCTGCGGCTCTCCATCAGGTCCATCGCCTCCTTCGCCCGCTCGAGCGGGAAGGCGGTGTCCACGACCGGGGTGATCTTGCCGCGGCGCGCGAGCGCGAGGCACGTCTCGACCTCCGCCCGGCTGTAGACGAAGGAGCCGACCACGGACTTCTCCGTCCGGAAGAACGGAATGATGTCGAAGGGCACGACCTCCCCCGAGTGGGCGCCGCAGGTCACGAGGCGCCCGCCCTTCGAGAGCGAGTCGAGGCCGAGCTGGAAGAGCTCACCGCCGACGTGCTCGTAGACGAGGTCGACGCCGCGCTCCCCGGTCAGGCGCATGACCGTCTCGACGACGTCGTCCTCCGTGTAGTTGATCCCGTCGTCCATCCCGAGCTCGCTCGCGCGCTCGAGCTTGTCTCCTTGCGAGGACGTGCCGATGACGTAGGCGCCGGCCATGCGCGCGAGCTGGACCGCCGCCGAGCCGATCCCGCTCCCGACCGAGTTCACGAGCACGGTCTCGCCAGCCCGGAGCCCGCCGCGGGTGAAGAGCATGTGCCACGCGGTCGCGAACGCGATCTGGAGCGCGGCGGCCTCGGCGTCGCCGAGCTCTTCCGGCACCGCGATCAACTGCGATTCCGGACAGGTGAGCCGCTCCGCATAGCCACCCGAGGTCGAGAAGCTGACGAACCCCGGCGTGAGGCAGAGCGACTCGCGCCCGCTCGCGCAGAAGCGGCAGCGCCCGCACGTGTGCATGAGGTACGGCATGACGCGCTGGCCGAGCTCCCAGCCCTCGACGCCCGCGCCGAGCTCCGCGATCCTGCCGACGACCTCGAGGCCGAGGACGTGCGGCAGCTCGACCGGGAAGCGCGACGTCCCCTCGCGCACGTCGACGTCGAGGTGGTTGAGAGCGCAGGCTGCGATGTCGATCGCGACCTCGCCCGGCCCCGGGCGAGGGTCGGGGAGCTCCTCGAGCCGGAGCACGTCGGAGCCTCCGAACTGGTCGAAGACGACGGCCTTCACGGGCGCTCCTCTCTCGCGTCGAACGGCGGGCATGTGTTTATGTCTGACTTTCGCAAGAATGTCAAACGCAGAAGAGAAAGGAGCGCTCCCGATGGCAACAGAGCAAGTCGTGGCGCCGAAGCAGTGGCGCGGTCGATTCTACGAGGATCTCGAGGTGGGCGACGTCTTCCGGAGCCGCTTCGGACGGACGATCACCGAGACGGACAACGTCTGGTTCACCTGCCTCACGATGAACACGAACCAGGTCCACTTCAACGCCCCGTTCGCGGAGCAGACTCGTTTCGGCAAGCCGCTCGTCAACAGTACGTTCACCCTGGCGCTCGTTACCGGCATGACCGTCCCGGATACGAGCGAGAACGCAACGGCCAACCTGTCCTGGACGGACATCACGCTGCCGAACCCGGTCTTCGCCGGCGACACGCTGTGGGTCGAGAGCGAGGTGCTCGCGAAGCGCGAGTCGAGGTCGAACCCGAGCGTCGGGATCGTCACGATGCGCTCGCGTGGCGTCAACCAGCGCCGCGAGGTCGTGATCGAGTTCAAGCGGACGTTCATGATCTACCGGCGCGGGGCCTCCGAGGTGGGGGACCTCTTCCCGGGCACCGACGCGGACTGGACGGTCTGAGATGGCGACGGCAGCGCAGCGGTTGAGCGAGTTCGCCTCCGGTCTCGAGCTGGAGGGCGTGCCGGGCGACGTCCGGGAGACGGCCAAGCTCCACCTCCTCGACACGTTCGGGTGCGGGCTCGCAGCGAGCGCGCTGGGGATCGCGACCGAGGGCCGCGAGGTGATGGTCGAGTCCGGCGGCGACGGCCGCGCCACCGTGATCGGCCTCCCCGGCGGGCTTCCCGCGGCGGGTGCGGCGTTCGCGAACGCGATGCTCTGCCACGGGCTCGACTACGACGACACCCACTCCGACTCGGTCGCGCACGTCAGCGTCGTCACGGGGAGCGCCGGCCTCGCCGCTGCGCAGGCCGCCGGGGCGCACGGGCGCGATGCGCTCGCGGCCGTCGTGGCCGGCAACGAGGTGGTGACCAGGATCGGCATGGCCGCCTCGGGGGCGTTCCACAAGCGAGGCTTCCACCCCACGGCCATCTGCGGGGTCTTCGGCGCGGCGGCTGCTGCCGCCCGCCTCGGCAACCTCGACACGCCGACGGCCACGAACGCGCTCGGGATCGCAGGGTCGCTCGCCTCCGGGATCTTCGCGTACCTCGAGGACGGAACGCCGACGAAGCCGATCCATCCCGCCTGGGCGGCGCACGGCGGCCTGCTCTCCGCGCGGCTCGCCGCTCACGGAGCCGAGGGCCCAGCCAGCGTGCTTGAGGGCCGCTTCGGCCTCTACCACGCCTTTCTCGCCGCGAAGCCGGGAGAGTTCGACATCGCGGGCCAGCTCGACGACCTCGGCTCCCGCTGGGAGACGCGCCGCATCGCGTACAAGCCCTACCCAGCGTGTCACTTCATGCACGGCTCGCTCGGGGCCGTTGCCGAGGCGGCGGCAGACCTCGCGCTCGAGGATATCGAGGAGGTCGTCGTGGTCGTCCCCGAGCCGGGCGTGTCGCTCGTCCTCGAGCCTGCGGCCGCGAAGATCGCGCCGCGGAGCGGCTACGACGCGAAGTTCAGCCTCCAGTACTCCGCGGCGGCGATGATCGTGCACGGGCGCGTCGGCGTGATGTCCTACACGCCGGAGGCGATCACGGACCGCCGAGTCCTGGAGCTCGCCGGGCGCGTGCGCTACGAGACGAGGGACTACGCGACGTACCCGGCTGCGTTCCCGGGCGGCGTCCGCATCCGCACGCGCGACGGCCGGACGCGCGAGGCCGACCACGCCCACCAGCTCGGTGGGCCGGACAACCCGCTCGCCGCCGACGAGGTGCGGGCGAAGTTCCGCGAGAACGCGGAGCTCGCGCTCGACCCCGGGGCAATCGAGGAGCTCGAGGAGGCGATCCTGACGCTCGAGGAGCAGGACGACCTCGGGGTTGCGCTCGCGCCCCTCGGGACGGCCGGCGTTGCGGCGAGGGCGCCCTCCTGAACGCCGGCGGCCTCAGGAGCCGCCGAGGGCGCCGAAGGCTGCGAGCGACTCCTCGACCGCGCACCGATCGATCCCGCGCGCGATGAAGACGATTCGCGTCCGGCGGTCCCCGTCGGGCCAGGCGTCGAGATGGATCGGCGGGTAGACGACGTGCTGGACGCCGTTGAGCACGACGGGGCCGGGACCGCCGACGTCGAGGAGCCCCTTGACGCGCAGCACGTCGCGGCCGCGGCTCTGGAGCAGCATCGTCAGCCAGACGCCGAAGACGCTCCAGTCGAGCGGCCGCTCGAGCACGAGCGCGAAGGCGTGCACGTCGCCGTGACCGCTGGCACCCTCGAGAGCAACGTCGCGGGGGGCGTGCCTGCCCGGCGCGAGCAGCGCGGACGCGTCCGTCTGTCCGAAGCTGACCTCGAGCAGCTCCGCAGCCGGGTTGACCCGCCGCAGGCGCTCCTTGAGCCGCTCGAGCGCGCCGTGCTCGGCGATGTCGGCCTTCGTCACGACGATGCGGTCGGCGGCCGCCGCCTGGTGCACGGACTCGCCGTGGCGGTCGAGCTGGCCGAGGCCGTGCACGGCGTCCGCGGTCGCGATGACCGCGCCCGGCTCGACGTGGTGACGGAGGACAGGCTCGGCAAGCAGGGTGTTGAGGATGGGGGCCGGGTCGGCCAGTCCCGTCGTCTCGACCAGGACCCTTCGGAACGGAGGGACGTCCCCGCGCGCCCGGCGGCTCAGGAGGTCGAGGAGCTCCTCCGCGAGGTCGCCGCGCAGCGTGCAGCAGAGGCAGCCGCTCGCGAGGACGACCGTCCGCTCGTCGACGCGGCGGAGCAGGTGGTGGTCGAGCGCCACCTCGCCGAGCTCGTTCACGATCACGGCGGTGTCGGCGAGCTCCGGGTCACGCAGGAGCGATGAGAGGAGCGTCGTCTTCCCGCTCCCGAGGAAGCCCGTGACGAGCGCGACCGGGACGCGGTCAGCCATTTGGAGGGCCTCTCAGGCGGAGAGCGGCGACGAGGTCGGGGGCGAGGGGATCGAGCGGCCGGCCGGCGAGCCGCTCCGCCGCGGCCATGAGCCCGCCGAGGTCCTCGGCCACGGCCGTCCGCCCCTTGCCGTCGCGCACGAGGTAGACCCGCCCGGCCCAGTCCGAGAGCTCGAGGCCGAAGTGCGACAGGACGCGACCGACCACACGCGCGCGCTCGAGCCGCCCGCGGCGGCTCGAATCCCCCTCGGCCCAGTGGCTCTCCCGCAGTATGCCGCAGAGCGCGCACATCGCACTTGCTTTCTAGCAGGCCCAGGAACTACGTTCGCGCTGGCAGCTGACAAGGAGGAACAGGCATGGCGAAGGAGATCTTCTGCGCCTACGGCGTGGACGTCGACGCGGTGGCCGGCTGGCTCGGCTCCTACGGGGGCGAGGACTCGCCGGACGACATCTCGCGCGGCCTCTTCGCCGGCGAGGTCGGCACGCCGCGGCTGCTGCGGCTGTTCGAGAACTACGGCCTCAAGACCACCTGGTTCATCCCCGGCCACTCGATCGAGACATTCCCCGAGGAGACGCGCCTGGTGGCCGAGGGGGGCCACGAGATCGGGCTGCACGGCTACTCGCACGAGAACCCGATCGCCATGACGCCGGAGCAGGAGGAGGAGGTGCTCCTCAGGTGCATCGGGCTGATCGAGGACGTCTGGGGACGCAGGCCGACGGGCTACGTCGCTCCGTGGTGGGAGTTCTCGCGCGTCACGAACGAGCTGCTCCTGAAGCACGGGATCAAGTACGACCACTCGCTCATGCACGACGACTTCCACCCGTACTACGTGCGCGTCGGCGACTCGTGGACGAAGATCGACTACGGCAAGCCCGCCTCCGAGTGGATGAAGCCGCTGGTGCGAGGCGAGGAGACCGACCTGATCGAGATCCCGGCGAGCTGGCACCTCGACGACCTGCCCCCGATGATGTTCATCAAGGGCGCGCCGAACAGCCACGGGTTCGTGAACCCGCGCGACATCGAGCAGCTCTGGCTGGACGCCTTCGACTGGGTCTACCGCGAGCACGACTACGCGGTCTTCGCCATGACGATCCACCCGGACGTGAGCGGGCGTCCGCAGGTCCTGCTCATGCACGAGCGGATCATCGAGCACATAGGCGCGCACCAGGGCGTCCGCTGGGCGACGTTCGACGAGATCGCCGACGACTTCGCCCGCAGGAGCCCGCGCGCGGGGCAAAGGTGAACCGGAAGTTCGCCGGGCGGTGAACTGGAGGTTCGCCACGCAGCGGCCGCGCCCGTAGGGCGCCAGGCCGCGGAGGCTCACGCCGGCGAAGCCGGCGTACCCGACCGCAGCCGGTAGGGGCCGAGCATGCCCGGCCCCTACAGTGACGGCGCCGTTAGGGCCCCTGCGCGGCTCGGCACGCTCTCGAGGTAGGCGAGCGCGTCCTCCAGGGTGACGACGTCAGCGTACTTCGCCTGGATGTCGAAGAGGTTCGCCTCGTGCGGCGCCCGGGCGCGGTCGCCGACGCACTCGCGCGGCACGATGGCCGGAAACCCGTGCTGGAGCAGGTCGATCGCGGTGGCGCGCACGCAGCCGCTCGTCGTGGCTCCGCAGAGCACGATCGTGTCCACCCCCTGCGAGACGAGGATGGCCGAGAGGTTCGTGCCGAAGAACGCCGATGCGCCCTTCTTGAGCACGACCGTCTCGTCCTGCCGCCGTCCGAGCCTGGGATCGATCTCCACCCAGCGCCCGCCAATCTGGAGCTCGCCAAGCGCGGGCGCCTTCTGCATCCAGAGCACGCTGTCCTTCAAGTGGGGCTCGAAGCCGATGGTCGTGAAGATCACGGGCGCGCCCTTGGCGCGCGCGACGTCGAGGAGGCGTCTCGTCGCCTCGATCTCCGCGCTTATCTCCGCCCCGAGCGGGCACTCCGGGTCCGTGAAGCCGCAGCTGAAGTCGACGACGAGGACCGCCGGCCGCTCGCCGAGCGTCACGCTCGCGCCGAGGCGCGCCCGCTCGTAGACCTCACGCGCCTCCTCGTCGCTCACGCCGGCACCGCCTCCCTCGCGCCGGCGGACGTGAGCTCCTCGCCGAAGCGAGCTCGCTTGACGAAGCGCCCAGCGCCGGGTTGAGCGACGAGCTCGTCGTTCTCGACGATCACCTGGCCGCGCACGAGCACGACCTCC
>CAZCIJ010000207.1:0-6171 GCA_964498265.1 uncultured Gaiellales bacterium
GCGCGGGATCGCCGAGCTCGAGCCGCTGCCGGCGGACTGGCTCGAGTTCTTCGCGGACCGGCTCGCCGCCTTCGAGTAGATTCGCCCGGTGTTCAGCCCTCTCGCGGGCACGCGCGTGCTCGACGTCACCACCTCCCTCGCGGGCCCGTACTGCACGCTGATCCTGGGCGCGCTCGGCGCGGACGTGGTCAAGGTCGAGCATCCCGAGCGCGGCGACGACACGCGCGCCTGGGGGCCGCCCTTCTGGGACGGCGAGAGCGCGATCTTCCTCGCGGCGAACGCGAGCAAGCGCTCGCTCGCCGTCGACCTGAAGGCCGCCGACGGGCTCGAGGCGCTCCTGCGAGTTGCAGAGCGCTCGGACGTCGTCGTTCAGAGCCTCCGTCCCGGGCTCGCCGAGCAGATCGGGCTCGGCTACGAGCGCGTCTCGTCCCGGCAGCCGCGGGTGATCTACTGCTCCATCGGCGCGTTCGGTACGGCGGGACCTCTGCGGGAGCGCCCGGGGTACGACCCGCTCATGCAGGCGGCGGGCGGAATCATGAGCGTCACGGGCGAGCCCGGACGGCCGCCCGTCCGAGCCGGCGTCTCACTGGTCGACCAGGGGACGGGCATGTGGGCCGCCCTCGCCATCCTCGCGGCCTTCCGTGCTCGCGACCAGGGAGCCGGAGCTCAGCACGTCGACCTCTCGCTCTACGAGACGGCCGTGAACTGGCTCCCCTACCAGGTCGCCGGCTACCTGGGCAGCGGCGTCGTGCCCCGCCCGATGGGCACGGCTCTCGGGATCATCTCCCCGTACCAGGCGTTCGAGGCCGCCGACGGGTGGGTCATGCTGGCGGCGGGGAACGACCGCCAGTTCGCCGCCCTCTGCTCGACGCTCGGGCTGCCGGACCTCGCCGAGGATCCCCGCTTCCGGACGAACCCCGACCGCGTCGCGCATCGCGACGAGCTCGCGACGATCATCCAGCAGGCCTTCCGCGAGCGGCCCGCCCAGGCGTGGCTCGAGCCGCTGGCGGCCGCCGGGGTCCCGGCGGCGCCCGTCCAGGACGTCGCCGAGGTCGTCGGCCACGAGCAGACCGCGGCGCTCGGCCTGCTGCAGCCTCTCCCCTCGACGAGGATCGCAGATCACCGCCTCGTGGCCCTGCCCGTCTCCGTCGCCGGCGAACGCGTTCCGCACCGTGCGCCGGCCCCGGCCCTGGGCGAGCACTCCGCCGAGATCCTGCGCGAGGTCGGGTACGGCGGCGAGGAGATCGGCCGCCTCGCCCGAGCCGGCGTCGTCAGGATCACCGTGTCACCGGAGTGAGCGGTCTGGGACAATGCTCGCCGTGAGCGGGCGTCCGCAGGCAACGCCGACGGTGCGGATCGACAACGACCGCGTGCGCGTGACCGAGTGGCGGTTCGCACGTGGCGCCGCCACCGGCTGGCACCGCCACGAGTACGACTACGTCATCGTCCCGCTGACCACGGGCTCGCTCGTCCTGGAGGAGCAGGACGGCGAGCGCCGCTCGGAGCTCACGGCGGGCGTGCCCTACTTCCGGGAGGCCGGCGTCGAGCACGACGTCGTGAACGGAAGCGACGGCGAGTTCGCGTTCGTCGAGATCGAGATCAAGCGCTAGGGAAACAGATCGCGCTCGGGCGGGATGATCAGGTCGCGTCCCGTCCCGTCGCCCGCGGGGACCGCGTAGCCACGCACGATGGCGGCCGGCACGCTCCTCGCCTTGCCCATGACCAGCTCCGCGGCGCCTGCGAGCTCGTCCGCGACGGCGATCATCGTGGTCTGGAGCTCGTAGCCGCGGCCGTCCCGCCGGCCCCGCAGATCGAGCAGGGGCGCCATGCCGGCGACGCCGATCGCGACGTCGGTCGACCCGCGCCGCCAGGCCCGGCCGAAGGAGTCGCTGACGATGACGGCCGGCGAGACCCCGAAGCGCGCGCTCAGAGCGTCGCGGATGCGCCGCGCCGAGGAGTCCGGGTCCACAGGCAGGAGCACGACCCAGCCGTCGGCGGGGGCGTTCGCGCGGTCGAGACCGGCCGCCGAGCAGACGAAGCCGTGCCCGGTCTCGGCGATGACGAAGTCGTCCCGCACGCGCCGTATGCGCCGAGCCTCCCGCAGGACGACAGCCACCTCGTCTCCCTCGGCCACGCGCTCGGTGCGGCCCTCGGCCTTCGAGACCACCTTCTGGGCGACGACCACGACGTCGCCCGTCTCGAGCCCGCCCGCGCGCGCCACCGCGTCGCCGAGGAGCCCGCCGAGATCGTCGCCTTCGCCGACCTCCGGAATCCCGGTCAGCGGCAGGAGACGGACGTCGCTCACGGCAGATCGGTGATCGCGATGCCCGTGTTCGCCTTGTAGCGCCGGTTGATGCTGAGGAGGACGACCGTGAGGGTCTCGAGCCAGCGTGAGACGTAGAGGGGCCCGGCGTCGACGACGCGGCCCTCGATCACCTGCGAGCCGAGGCGCGCCACCTCCGCCTTGGCCTCCTCGTCGTCGCCGCAGACGAGCGCGTCCTCGTGGAGCTCGCGGCCGACGTCGGCGAGGTTGCGGGAGCTCACGGTATGGAACCCCGAGACGACGCGCGCCCCCGGCGCCTCGAGAGCGACGATCTCGGCGAGCGACACGGGCCCCGCCTCCGCCGTGGGCCGGCCGTCCCTGAAGGCGAGCGCCGTGGCGACGCTGACGACGATCTTCCCGGCGAGCCAGGGCGCGAGCTCGCGGCTCATCGCCTCGACGCTCGCGGCCGGAATCGAGAGGAACGCGATCTCCGCATGCCCGCACGCCTCGGGGTTCGAGACCAGCTCGGCGCGCGGGGTCCGGGAGCCGCACACGACGTCGTGGCCGTGTGCCTCGAGCCGCGCCTTCAGGCCTTGCCCGAAGTCGCCGCTCCCGCCCACGATGCCGATTCTCACGCGCGCACGCCTTCGAGCACTTGCCGTCCAACCTCCTCCCGCCGCTGCGGGTCAACCATAACCGTCTCGCAGACGTGCGGACGCAGACCGAGGGCCTCGACGTCGGCCGCGCGGGCGGCATCCGCCTGGTCGAGCACGAAGGTGTCGACGAGACCGGCGTACAGCCGGGCGACCCCTACGGCCGTGGGCTCGTGCCCCAGCGTCTCCATCATCCCTGCGAGCGGCCCGCGCACGGCGCGACCCGCGACGAGCGGGGAGACGGCGGCGACCGGACCGCCCCTCTCCCGCAGCGCCGCCTCGACGGTGGGAACCGCGAGTATGGGGCCTATGGAGACGAACGGGTTCGACGGCGCGATCACGACGGCGTCCGCCTCGGAGATCGCCTCCAGCACGCCCGGCGCCGGTTTCGCCGCCGCTGCGCCCTCGTAGCGAACCCCGCGCACCGGGTCCGCATGGCGGCGCCCGACGAACCACTCCTGGAACTCGAGCTCCCCGCCGTCGGTCGCGATCTTCGTGCGCACAGGGTCGTCCGTCGCCGGCAGGATGCGCGTCGTGACTCTCAGGGCGCCCGCCAGCTCGGCCGTGATGGCCGAGAGCGCTCCGCCCTCCCGGAGGCGGGCGCTGCGTACGAGATGCAGCCCGATGTCCCGGTCGCCGAGCGTGAACCACGTGGGCCCGCCGAGGCGTCCCGCCTGCCCGAGCGCCGCGTAGCTCTCGTCCCGCACGCCGAAGCCGCGCTCCTCGTCGAAGAGTCCTGCCAGCGTGTAGAGCACCGAGTCGAGGTCCGGAGACACGTACAGGCCGAGGATCTCGAGGTCGTCGCCGACGTTGCCGACCGCGGTCACGGCCTCGGCGCCCGCGAAGCGGACGAGCGCGTCGACGAGGCGCGAGCCGCCGAGACCGCCGCACAGCACCGTCACGTCCACGACGTGCGTATCCTCCTTCCCGTGCTCGCCATCGTGCCGGTCAATTCTCGGTCATCGGCCAAGCGCAGGCTCAGTCCGCTCCTCGGAAAGCCCGAGCGCGTCGCGCTCGTCGAGGCGATGCTCGCGGACGTCGTCGCGGCCTGCGTGGCCGCCCGAGCCGTCGAGCGGGTACTGGTCGTGACGCCTGATCGGGCGCTCGCGCCGCCCGACGCCGAGGTGCTGAGAGACGACGGCCGGGGCCACGCGCACGCGATCGACGTCGCGCTCGCCGGCTGCCGCTCGGACGGAGCGCTCGTCGTCATGGCCGACTGCCCCCTCGTCCGTCCCGAGACGCTCGACCTGATCTGCGACTCCGCGCGCCCGATCGCGCTCGCGCCTGCCCGCGACGGAGGGACGAACGCGCTCGCGCTCCGCCCGCCCGACGTGGTCAGGCCGGCGTTCGGCGTGAGAGAGGGGGCGGCGGTGCTCCTCCGCCGAGCGCACGAGCTCGGCCTCGACGCGGCCGTCGTCGACGACCCGCTGCTCGCGCTCGACGTCGACACGCCGGAGGACGTCCGGCGCATGCTCGAGCTCGGCGCCGGCACCCGCGCCCACGCCTACCTCGACTCCAACCTCTCGGTGTCGGCAGAATGACCCGGATGACGACCTCCGACGTCCTGAGCGCCCCGCTCGACGAGCTCTGCGCCGAGGCTCGGCGCCTGCGGGCCGAGCACACGGGCACGCTCGTCACGTACTCGCCGAAGGTCTTCATTCCGCTGACCACCCTCTGCCGCGACGTCTGCCACTACTGCACGTTCGCCAGGCCCCCGCGGCGAGGCGAGCGCGCGTTCCTCAGCGCCGACGAGGTGCTGGAGATCGCGCAGGCCGGGGCCGCCGCCGGCTGCCGGGAGGCGCTCTTCACGCTCGGCGACAAGCCGGAGCGCCGCTACCGGGTGGCCCGGGAGGAGCTCGCGGCCCTCGGCTGCGACACGACGATCGACTACCTCGCCCGCATGTGCCGACTCGTGCTCGAGGAGACCGGGCTGCTCCCCCACGTCAACCCCGGCGTCATGACAGCCGAGGAGCTCGCTCTCCTTCGCGAGGTCTCCGCCTCGCAGGGGATCATGCTCGAGACGGTCTCGGAGCGGCTGTCCGAGAAGGGCGGCCCGCACTACGGCTCGCCTGACAAGCGGCCGTCTGTCCGCCTCGAGACGCTCCGGCTCGCGGGCGACGCGCAGGTCCCGTTCACGACGGGGATCCTCATCGGCATCGGCGAGACGCGGGTCGAGCGTCTCGAGGCCCTCTGCGCGATCCGCGCGCTGCACGAGCGCTACGGGCACATCCAGGAGGTGATCGTGCAGAACTTCCGGGCGAAGGAGGGCACGAGGATGGCCTCGTTCCCGGAGCCTTCGCTCGAGGAGCTGCTGTGGACGGCGGCCGCGGCCCGGGTCGTGCTCGGACCGGAGATGAACCTCCAGGTGCCGCCCAACCTCTCGTACGACGACTTCCCGGCCCTGCTCCACGCCGGCATCAACGACTGGGGCGGCATCTCGCCGGTGACCATCGACCACGTGAATCCGGAAGCGCCGTGGCCGGAGATCGAGCGGCTCGCCCTCGCAACCCGCGCGAAGGGGCTCGAGCTTGCCCCTCGCCTGCCCGTCTACCCCGAGTACGCGGCAGACCTCCCGCGCTGGTGCGCGCCGCAGGTCGCCGCCGCGGTGCGACGCTGCGCCGACGCAAGCGGCCTGGCGCGCGACGACCGGTGGTCGGCCGGGGTCGATACCGCCGTCCCGTGCGCGTATCGGGCCCTCGGCGGGGCGAGCGCCGGGAACGGAGGGAACGGCGCGAGCCCGCGCCGCCGCGCGGCGCAGGCCCCCGATCCCTCGGTCGCGGCCGCCCTCGCCAAGGTGAGCGAGGGCCTCGAGCTCGACGAAGACGACGTCGACGGGCTCTTCAGGGCGCGCGGAGAGAGCTTCGAGGCCGTGCTGGGCGCCGCCGACGCGCTTCGCCGCGAGATCTGCGGCGACACGGTCAGCTACGTGGTCACGCGCAACATCAACTACACGAACGTCTGCTACTTCCGCTGCGGCTTCTGCGCGTTCTCGAAGGGCAAGCTGGCCGAGAACCTCCGAGGGCCCGCCTACCTGGTGCCGACCGACGAGATCCTTCGGCGGTGCCGCGAGGCGTGGGAGCGAGGCGCCGTCGAGGTCTGCCTGCAAGGCGGGATCCACCCCTCGTTCACGGGCGACACCTACGTGGAGATCTGCGAGGCCATCACCAGCGAGCTCCCGGGCCTGCACGTGCACGCGTTCTCGGCCCTCGAGGTCTGGCAGGGAGCCGCGACGCTGGGCATGCCCCTCGACCGGTA
>CAZCIJ010000208.1:0-6169 GCA_964498265.1 uncultured Gaiellales bacterium
GGGGGTGATCTCGCGAGAGGAGGCCGTCGCGCGCGTCGATCCGTCGCAGCTCGATCAGCTGCTGCACCCGGCCATCGACTCCTCGGCCGAGGTCCAGGTGATCGCCGAGGGGCTCAACGCGTCGCCGGGCGCGGCGACGGGCGCGATCGTCTTCGACGCCGACGCGGCGGAGGAACGGGGGCGGGCGGGGGAAAGCGTCATCCTCGTGCGCTGGGAGACGACGCCGGACGACATCCACGGTCTCATCTGGGCGAGCGGAGTGCTCACCGCCCACGGGGGGATGACGTCGCACGCCGCCGTCGTCGCTCGCGGCATGGGGAAGCCGGCGGTCACGGGCTGCGAGACGCTGTCCATCGAGGGACGCGAGGCCCGCATCGCAGGCCAGCGCTACGGCGAGGGCGACGTGCTCACGATCGACGGCGCGAGCGGCCGTGTCATCGGCGGGGACGTCCCGCTGGTCGCGCCGCAGATCGACGAGAGCTTCCGCACCGTCCTCGAGTGGGCGGATGGCGTGCGGCGGCTCGGCGTCCGAGCGAACGCGGACACGCCCGAGGACGCCGCCAAGGCGCGCGACTTCGGCGCCGAGGGGATCGGGCTCTGCCGAACCGAGCACATGTTCATGGCCGAGGACCGGCTGCCCATCGTGCGCCGGATGATCCTGGCCGCGACCGGGGACGAGCGGCGCGCGGCGCTCGACGAGCTGCTCCCGATGCAGGAGAGCGACTTCGAGGGGATCTTCGAGGCCATGGCGGGGCTTCCGGTGACGATTCGCCTGCTCGATCCGCCGCTGCACGAGTTCCTGCCGCCCCTCGAGAACGCCGGCAGCCCTCAGATGGCCGAGCGCATTCGCGCCTTGCGCGAAGCGAATCCGATGCTCGGCACGCGAGGCTGCCGGCTGGGCCTCCTCTACCCGGAGATCTACGAGATGCAGGTCAGGGCGATCGTGCGCGCGGCGCTCGCCGTCGAGCGCGAGACCGGGACGACGCCTGTCGTCGAGATCATGCACCCCCTCGTCGGCTTCGCCGAGGAGCTGCGGCGACTGCGCGCGCTGACCGATGGGGCCGCCGCAGCGGAGATCGAGGCCGCCGGCAGGAGCGTCGGCTACCGGGTCGGGACGATGGTCGAGCTCCCGCGCGCCTGCATCCGGGCTGACGAGATCGCAGCGCTCGCCGACTTCATGAGCTTCGGCACGAACGACCTGACCCAGACGACGCTCGGCTTCTCGCGCGACGACGCCGAGGGCAGGTTCCTCAGCCGCTACCTCGACGACCGCATCCTCGAGCACAACCCCTTCGAGAGCCTCGACGAGGCGGGGGTGGGAGATCTCATGCGCATCGCCGTCGAGCGGGCACGCGCGGCGAAGCCGGAGATCAAGCTCGGCATCTGCGGCGAGCACGGAGGCGACCAGAGCTCGGTGGCGTTCTGCCACGCGCTCGGCCTCGACTACGTCTCCTGCTCGCCCTACCGCGTGCCCCTGGCCCGCCTCGCGGCTGCCCAGGCTGGGCTGGCGGAGGAGGGCATCCACCCCGCCTCCGATTGATGTCACTCGAAGGAGGTAGAGTCCCCGCGCGGCATGTGGCTCCGGGTGCTCACAGGGCCGGACGCCGGGCTTCTTGCGGAGATCAAAGGACCTCGCTTCGTCGTGGGCTCGGCACCGGGGTGCGATCTCGTCCTTCGCGGCCAGGGCGTGGCGCCGCACCACGCGGCGTTCGAAGAGCGGCCTGACGGTGCGGTCGTCCTCGTCGACCTCGACTCGGAGCGCGGCACGTTCGTCGCAACGCGTCGTGTAGCCGGCGCCGTCCGGATCGGGGGTGAGGAGGAGCTCTGCTTCGGCGACGTGTTCGCCGAGCTCGTCGCCCGTCCTGTCAGGACCCCGGAGCGGAGCCACAGGTCCGCGCTCGTCGCAACCGGGGTCGTGATCGTCGTCGTCGCCGCTGTAGCTTTCGGCATTTACACCCAGACCGGCGGCAGCGACCGGCCGTCCGCCGACGGCGACGCACGCCCCGCCGCGACGGATCTCGTCGAGGAGGAGCTGCCCTTTGCAGGCGCCGGGCAGAGCGGGGCGAGCGGGCCGGAGCGGACGCCTCCGCAGGCGCCGACGTCCGACGCCACGAGCCCTGGGTCGACGGATCCGGTGCCGCTCGCTCCGGAAGAGCCCCCGGCCTCCTCCGGAGAGGCTGGGCCGGTCGAAACGCTGGGCCGGGTCTTCAGAGACGACTTCTCCGATCCCGCGAGCGGATGGGAGGTATTCGACGACGAGGGCGCCGCAGCCGCATATCGGAACGACCAGTTCGTGATCACCGTCAAGCGGTCCGACTACTACGCGACGGCAGAATCGGGTCGCGCCTTCGAGACCCCGGCCGTCCGCGTGACGGCGATGAACCCAAGCGGCTCGACCGGGTCGGCGGTCGGCATCGTGTGTCGCTATCAGGACCAGGACAACTTCGATCTCCTCGCCGTCGGAACGAACGGCACGGCGGCCATCCTGCGCAGCGACGGAGGGGATCTGAGCGTCCTGACCGGCAGCGGGCGGTGGAGTCGCTCGGCGGCGGTCCCCGTCGGTGCGAGACGGTACCGCCTCCGCGCAGAGTGCGGGACCGACCGTCTGAGCCTCGCGGTCGACGACCGACGCGTCCTGGCCGTCCCGGCCTCCGGCCCGCCCGGAACGATCGGGTTGTTCGTGGTCGGGACAGGCGAGATCCGATTCGACGACTTCGCAGCGACGGAGCCTCGGACTTCATGAGGGACAGGCCCTCAGCGCCGCGCAGCGGCCTCAGGCGAGGCCGTTCACGCGCGCGTACGAGATGGCGATGCTGACGACGGCGACGAGCGCGATGACGGCGGCGCTGCCGGCGCCTGTGCGAAAGCGCGTGAGCCCGAGCATGCAGGCGATCCCACCGAAGAGGCCGCCGATGTGGCCGCCGATAGAGATGTTCGAGATCGTGAAGGTGAAGATCAAGTTGATCACGATGATGAGGAGCGCGGCGCCGCCGAAGACGTAGATGCGCTTTCGCTCGAGCACGAGCCCGGCGCCGAGGACGCCGAACACGGCTCCGGACGCGCCGACGCTCGGCGTCGTGGGAGCGAGGAGCAGGGCGCCGGCGGCGCCGGCGAGCGCCGAGGCGAAGTAGAGGCCGAGGTACCGGGCCGGACCGAGGTAGCTCTCGAGCGCACGCCCGAACCACCACAGGGCGAGCATGTTGAACAGGAGGTGGATCGGGCCGGCGTGCAGGAACGCCGACGTGATGAGACGCCACCAGTCGCCGTCTGCCACGAACGGTCCGTAGAGCGCGCCTTCCTGGAAGATCCTGCCCGAGAGCGCTTCCCAGTCGCCTCCTGTGGCGATCTCGGCGAGGAAGACGACGGCGTTGACCGCGACGAGGATGTTCGTGACGATGCCCGCGGGCGCCCGAGCGCCGGCCCTGCGAGCGCGCTCGGCGGTCCTTCTCGGTCCCGTCGGGCGCCCGGCGCATTCCGGACAGCGGATGCCGACCGGACCGAAGACCATGCACTCCGGGCAGATGGGACGGCCGCACTCGGCGCATGCGACAGCGGTCTCGACCCGCGGATGCCGGTAGCAGACCGTCCGCTCGGTCGTCTCGGGACGAGCCACGAACTCATCGTAGAGGACGAGGGTGGTGGACTCCTGCCGGTACGATCGAGGCCCTTGCGCGTCCACGTCGCCTTCACGCCCAACGAGGTGGTCTCGGGCTCCCGCGGAATCGTCGTCGACGTTCTCCGCGCCACCTCGACGATCGCGCAGGCGCTGGCGTCCGGCTACCGGCGCGTCCTCTCGTGCTCCGAGGTCGAGGAGGCGACCGCCCTGCGCGAGGTCGAGAGCGGCGGAATCCTCGCCGGGGAGCGCGGCTGCGTCCGGATTCCCGGCTTCGATCTCGGGAACTCGCCACGAGAGTTCGTCGAGCCGCGCGGCGAGACCGTCATCCTGACGACGACGAACGGGACACGGGCGCTCGTCGCCGCGGGGATGCACTGCGAGCGAGTCCTCGCAGGCTGCCTCCTCAACCTGGAGGCTGTGACGGCCGACGCGCGCCGCGCCGGAGACGACGTCACCATCGTCTGCGCCGGCGTGCTCGGGGAGTTCGCGATGGACGACGCCTACGTCGCCGGGCGCATCGCCGAGCTGCTCGGGGGCGAGCCGACGGACGGCGCAGCCGCGGCGGTCCGCCTCGCGCGTTCGTTCCCGGCTCCTGCCGACGGGCTCGGAGCGAGCCTGAGCGCGCGCAACCTTCGAGCCGCGGGCCTCGGCGACGACATCGCCTGGTGCGCCCGCGAGAGCGTCCTCGCCGTCGTGCCTCGGCTCACGGGCGTGCGCGACGGCGTCGCCGAGCTCGTCGCCTGAGCTCGCGTACGTCGAGGGCCGTAGACGCGTCGAGACCGAGCCGCGCGGCCTTCTTCCCCTTGACAGGAGAACGCATGTTCGTCTAGAACATGTGTTCCCATGATCGCCTGCATCGTCGTTCCGGCCTTCCCCCTTCGGGCAGCCATCCGCTCGATGCCGGAGCTGGCGGGCAAGCCCGCGGCGCTCGCGCCTCGCCTCGGCGAGGCCGACGCCGTCGGGCCGTGCACCGCCGCCGCGGAGCAAGCCGGCGTCAGGCCGGGGACGCCTCTGGGCGAGGCGCTTGCGACCTGCCCCGAGCTCGTCCCGGTCGAGCAGGATCCCGCTGTGGTCGAGGGTGAGTGGGAGCGTCTCCTGCGCCGGCTCGAGGATGTGGGCCTCGCGGTCGAGCCGGCAGCTCCGGGTTGCGCGTTCTTCGAGACACGCGGAATCGAGCGACTCGCCGGTGGGCTCGACGCTGCGCTGCGGCGCGCGCTCGACGCAGCCGGCCCGGGCTGGGGAGCGCGGATCGGCGCTGCGACGCGGCGGTTCGCCGCTCTCGCGGCAGCGTCCGTCGCGCCGCCCGGCCGCGCTCTCGTCGTGGACGACGGGGAGGAGGCGCTCTTCCTCGAGCCTCTGCCTCTCGACCTTCTTCCGCTCACGCCCGACCGCCGCCGCGAGCTCTCCGACCTCGGGCTCCGCCGTCTGGGCGAGCTCGCTCGCCTTCCCCGGGCATCGGTCGCCGACCGCCTCGGCGCCGAGGGTGAGGAGGCCTGGAAGCTCGCCCGCGCCGAGGACCGGGCCACGGTCACGCCGCGACGTCCGGCCGAGGAGATCGGCGAATCGCTTGCCTTTCCCGAGGCGGTCGGGAACGCGCTCACGCTCGGGCGGGCCCTCGCCGCGCTCCTCGAACGGCTGCTCGCCCGCCCCGAGCGGGCAGGTCGTGCTCCACGCAAGCTCGTCGTCCGCGCCCGGCTCGCCGGAGGCGGCTCATGGACGAAGAGCGTCGTCCTGCGCGAGGCGACCGCCGAGCCGCCGCGCCTGCGCGCCGCCCTCGCGCCGAAGCTTGCCGAGCTGCCCGGGCCCGTGCTCGAGCTCGGGCTTGCGCTGGGAACGCTCACCGACTTCCAGGGGAGGCAGGACGAGCTGATCCCTCCTCGTGGGAAGCGTCTGCGTACCCTGCTCGGAGACGGGCTCCGTCAGGTCCGTGCGGCGGTGGGTGTCGATGTCGTCTGTACCGTCGTGGAGGTGGCGCCGTGGTCGCGCATCCCGGAGGCGAGAGCCGTTCTCGTACCGCGCGACGACTGAACGAGCCTCGCGCGGCGGCGGTGAGGACGGACGAGGGGGTGCCGGCCTCCGTCGACCGCGCTCGGGTCGAAATCGTGCGCGAGGAATGGCGCGTGCACGAGCGCTGGTGGACCGACCGGCCCGTGCGCCGGCGCTACTTCGACGTCGTGCTCGAGACCGGTCAGAACACCGTTCTGTTCCGGGACGAGGAGGACGGCCGGTGGTACCGGCAGCGTGCGTGAGATGCCAGCTCCCCGGTACGTCGAGCTCCACGCGCACTCCGCCTACTCCTTCCTCGACGGCGCCTCGCTCCCGGAAGAGCTCGCCGTACGGGCGGCCGAGCTCGGCTACGAGGCGTTCGCCCTCACCGACCACGACGGCGTCTACGGCTCGCTCGAGTTCGCGCATGCGGCGAAGGCGCTCGGCGTCCGGCAGATCACCGGCGCGGAGGTCACCGTCGCAGCCGACCCGTCCGTTCCAGACAGGCGCGCGCACGTCACGCTCCTGTGCGAGTCGTCGCGCGGCTACGCGAACCTCTGCCGGCTG
>CAZCIJ010000209.1:0-6114 GCA_964498265.1 uncultured Gaiellales bacterium
CGCCGCCGACGGCGTCGTGGCGGCCTTCACCGGCGAGGACCTCAAGGACGCCTGGCCGAACGGCCTGCCCTGCATCTGGCCGGTCTCCGACGACATCAAGATGCCGCCGCACCTTCCGCTCGCGGTCGACAAGGCCCGCTTCGTCGGCGACGGCGTCGCCGTCGTCATCGCCGAGACGAAGGCCCAGGCGAAGGACGCCGCAGAGCTCGTCGACGTCGACTACGAGCCGCTCCCAGCCGTCACGGACGTCGAGAAGGCGCTCGAGCCCGGCGCGCCCCTCGTCCACGACGACGTCCCCGAGAACCGCTGCTACACCTGGTCTCTCGTCACGGGCGACGCCGACAAGGCGTTCGCGGAAGCGGCGCACACGGTCAAGGGCCGCTACCGCCAGCAGCGGCTGATCCCCATCGCCATGGAGCCGCGCGGAGTCGTGTGCGAGGTCTCGCCCGCGACGGGCGACGTCACTGTCGTGACGGCGACGCAGGCCCCGCACATCATGCGCACCGCCTACACCCTCGTACTCGGCATCCCCGAGGCCAAGACCCGGGTGATCGCGCCCGACGTGGGCGGCGCCTTCGGCTCCAAGATGGACGTGTATGCAGAGGACATGCTCGTCATCACGTGCGCCCGCCGGCTCGGCCGCTCGGTCAAGTGGGCCGAGGAGCGCTCCGAGAACTGCCTCGCGACCATCCACGGGCGCGACCTCGTCCAGGAGGTGGAGCTGGCGGCGGACGCGGACGGAAGGATCACCGCCGTCCGCACACGGCTCACGGCGGCGATGGGCGCGTACCTTCAGGCCGTGACCCCCGGGATTCCGCTGCTCGGGGCGTGGCTCTACGCCGGTTGCTACGACCCGGTCGCCTACGACTTCCACTGCACCGGGGTCTTCACGAACGCGACGCCGACGGACGCCTACCGCGGCGCCGGCCGGCCGGAGGCGACGTACGCGATCGAGCGGACGATGGACAAGCTCGCCGCGGCGCTCGGCAAGGATCCGGCGGAGATCCGCCGCCTCAACTTCATCAAGGAGTTCCCCGCCTCGATCGCCTCGGGCCTCGAGATCGACTCGGGCGACTACGAGGCGACGCTCGACAAGGCGCTCTCGATCCTCGACTACGAGGACGTCCGCGCCGAGCAGGCCGCGCGGCGGGAACGCGGCGACGTCAAGCAGCTCGGCATCGGGTTCTCGACCTACGTGGAGATGTGCGGCCTCGCCCCCTCGCGGATCCTCGGCGCCCTCAAGTTCGGCGGCGGCGGCTGGGAGGCGATGACCGTCCGCTGCCTCCCGACGGGAACGGTGCAGGTCGTCTCGGGCACGTCCCCGCACGGGCAGGGCCACGCCACCACCTTCTCGCAGATCGTCGCGGAACGCTTGGGCGTCCCGGTCGAGAACGTCGAGTTCCTCCACGGCGACACGGCAGTCTCGCAGCTCGGGCTCGACACGTACGGCAGCCGCAGCCTCCCCGTCGGGGGCGTCGCGCTGTGGCACGCGACCGAGAAGATCATCGCCAAGGCGCGCCGCATCGCGGCTCACACGCTCGAGGTCGCCGAGGAGGACCTCGAGTACGAGGGCGGGCGCTTCACCGTGCGCGGCACGGACAAGGCGATGGGGGTCACGGACACCGCGTTCCTCGCGTGGGCCGCTCACAACCTGCCCGAGGGCATGGAGCCGGGGCTGGAGGCCCTCCACGTCCACGATCCCACGAACTTCTCCTGGCCCGGCGGATGCCACATCGCAGTCGTCGAGGTGGACACGGAGACGGGCGATGCGGACCTGTTCCGCTACGTCGCGGTCGACGACGTCGGCCGGGTGGTGAACCCGATGATCGTCGACGGCCAGGTGCACGGCGGCATCACGCAGGGCATCGCGCAGGCCCTGTACGAGGAGGCGGTGTACGACGACGACGGCAACCTCCTCAACGGCTCCCTCACCGGCTATCTCGTCCCGTCCGCCGCGGAGCTCCCCTCCTACGAGCTCGACCGGACCGAGACGCCGAGCCCGACGAACCCGCTCGGCGTCAAGGGCGTCGGAGAGACGGGGGCGATCGCCTCGACGCCGGCGGTGATCAACGCCGTCGTCGACGCGCTCTCGCCGTACGGCGTCACGGACATCGACATGCCCGCATCCCCCGAGCGGGTCTGGAAGGCGATCCATGGAGGTGCGCCATGATCCCGGCTGCCTTCGACTACGAGGTCGCGAAGGACGTCGACGACGCGATCCGTCTCCTCGGCCAGGGCGAGGACGCCAAGCTGCTCGCGGGCGGGCACTCGCTGCTTCCGCTCATGCGTCTGCGCTTCGCTCGGCCGACCTTGCTCGTCGACATCGGCCGCCTCCCGGACCTCTCCTACGTCCGCGACGCCGGCGACCGCGTCGCGATCGGCGCGCTGACCCGACATCACGATCTCGGCGCGAGCGACCTGCTGATGCGGGAGTGCCGGATCGTGGCGGAGACGGCGAGACAGGTGGGTGACCCGCAGGTACGTCACCGGGGCACGATCGGCGGATCGGTCGCGCACGCCGACCCCGCCTCCGACCTGCCGACCGTCCTCCTCTGCCTCGACGCGGAGCTCGTGGCCAGGGGGCCGGGCGGCGAGCGCACGATCGCCGCGTCCGACTTCTTCCGCGGCTTCCTCGAGTCCGCGCTCGAGCCGGCCGAGGTCCTGACCGAGATCCGCGTTCCGAAGATCGAGCGGGGCTGCGCGTACGTGAAGTTCAACCGGCGGGCGCAGGACTGGGCCACGGTCGCCGTCGCCGCCGTACGAGGGAACGGCGGAGCGGCGGTGGCGCTCACGAACATGGGACCGACCCCGCTCCGGGCGCGGGCGGTCGAAGAGGCGCTCGCGGGCGGGGCCGACCCGGCATCCGCCGCCGAGAGGGCGCCGGAGGGGACGACGCCGCCGAGCGACACGAACGGCAGCGCCGACTACCGCCGCCACCTCGCGCAGGTGCTGACGCGCCGGGCGCTCGAGCAGGCGCTGTCGCGGTAGGGGCCCGCGGAAGATCGTAGGGGCCGGGCATGCCCGGCCCCTACGCGGCGTGGGTCTCCGGAGGGGCGACGCTTGCGTCGCCCGATTGGCGCGAGCCTCAGCTCAGTCGACCTCCTCGAGACGTCCCGTCCGTACGTCGTAGACGAATCCGTGGGCGGCGTACGAGTCGGGCAGCAGCGGCGTCTCGCGGATGCGCCGGACGCTCTCGCGGACGCGCTGCCGGCAGTCCGGAAAGGCGTGGAAGTCGACATCGCTCGCGTCCGCACCCGCCTCGGCGGCGAGCTTGTCCCGCAGCTGGTCGTCGGTGAACCTCTCCATCCCGCAGTCGGTATGCCCGACGACGAGCACCTCCTGCGTGCCGAGCAGCCAGTGCGAGATGACGAGCGAGCGGAGCGCGTCGTCCGAGACGATCCCGCCGGCGTTGCGAATCACGTGCGCATCGCCCTCGGAGAGCCCCGCGTACTTCGCCGGGTCGAGACGCGCGTCCATGCACGTCACGATCGCGAACCGCCGCCCCGGGGGCGTCGGAAGGTCACCCTTGGCGAAGCCCTCCGCGTAGCGGGCGTTCGCCTCACGGATCTCGTCGACTACCGCCATACCCCACCTCCCCGTAACTTCACGAAGTGAAGCGACGATACTACAAATCGGGAAGCTTGCGCTTCGATCCGTCGGGGCCGAGCATGCTCGGCCCCTACCATCTCTGGAGACTGGAGGGCGGTGCCCGGTTCACGCCCCGTACAGTGCCGGAATGGCGGGAAGGCTCTACGCCGGCGTGTCGGGCTTCTCGTATCCGAGCTGGCGCGGACGCTTCTACCCGGTCGCGGCGAGGCCGTCCGAGTTCCTTCGACTCTACGCGGAGCGGCTGCCGAGCGTCGAGCTCGCCGGCGTCTTCTACCGCGTCCCCAAGGAGGAGACGCTCCGGCGGTGGGCGGACGAGACACCTCCCGGCTTCCGCTTCGGCGTCAAGATGAACCGGAGGATCACGCTCTTTCGCGATCTCGCGCTCGCGCCGGCCTTTGCCGCGTCCGTCGCCCTCCTCGGAGAGAAGCTCGGGCCGGTGCGCGCGCAGCTCGTTCAGCCCCGCGACGACGGCTTCCTCCGTCTCCTGCTCGACTCGTTCGGCCCGCCGGTCCGGCTGGCTCTCGACCTCCAGCACGAGAGCTGGAACGCGCCGGAGGTCGACGCCGCGCTGGCGGCGGCGGGGGCGACGCGGGTGAACGACCTGGCCGGCCACGCCGAGTTTCGGTACCTGCGGCTGCGCGACCCGCCGTACGAGGAGGCCACGCTCGCGAGGCTGTCCGCACGCCTCCGCGCCGAGCTCGAGGCGGGCTTCGACGTCTACTGCTACTTCAAGCACGAGGACGAACCGCGTGGCGCGCGCTACGCCGAGCGCCTGCTCGAGCTCGTGTCTCGAGACGGTTGATTCCGAATGAGCGTGCCCGCGGAGGGCATGCACCAAGCAGCGTGGTCGACGTGATCGGCGGCAAGGCTGGTACGCCTTGGTGCCGATCACGGCGGGCGCGATGCGCCGTGTGCAGGCCGGAAGCCGGGGGTGCGAGCCATTGGGATCAACCGTCTACACTCGTGAGCGTGGGAGTCGACCGCCGGCCTGGACGCTCGGAGGCAACCGTGCTGCCGCGGGGCTTCGAGCTTCCGCTCGAGCCGAGGCTGCCGCGCATCGGCTCGGTCGACGCGGTCGGCGTCGAGGCGCGCGCGGCAGAGCTCGGGAAGCGCTCGATCAAGCGGGAGTCCAAGCTCTTCGCCCTCGAGCTCGCCGTCCGGTGCACGGATCTGACGACGCTCGAGGGCGCGGACACGCCGGGCAAGGTCGCGGCGCTCGCCTCGAAGGCGATCCGTCCGGATGCGTCCGACCCCTCGGTCCCCTCCGTCGCGGCCCTGTGCGTCTACCCAAGCCTCGTGCCCACGGCCTCGCGCCGCCTCGCCGGCAGCGGGGTGAAGGTCGCGTCGGTCGCGACCGCCTTCCCGTCCGGGCAGTCGCCCCTTGCCGTCAAGCTGGAGGAGGTCCGCCAGGCCGTGGCGCTCGGCGCCGACGAGATCGACGTGGTCATCGACCGGGGAGCCTTTCTCTCCGGGCGGCATGCGAAGGTGTACGACGAGGTCCTCCAGGTGAAGCACGCGTGCGGAGACGCGCGCCTCAAGGTGATCCTCGAGACAGCCGAGCTCGGAAGCTACGACAACGTCCGCCGCGCGTCCCTGCTGGCCATGGCCGCGGGCGCCGACTTCATCAAGACCTCGACGGGCAAGCTGGCCACGTCTGCGACCCCGCCGGTCTGCCTCGCCATGCTCGAGGCGATCCGCGACGTCCTCGAGGAGACAGGCCGGGCGATCGGCTTCAAGGCGGCCGGCGGCATCCGCACCGCCAAGCAGGCGATCCAGCATCTCGTGCTCGTCCACGAGACGCTCGGCCCTGAGTGGCTGACGCCCGAGCGCTACCGGATCGGCGCCTCCTCGCTGCTCAACGACGTGCTCATGCAGATCCGCTTCCAGCGAACGGGTCAGTACTCGAGCCCGGACTACTTCACCATCGATTGACCGCGCGTCCGCCCATCCAGGTCGCGGCGGCGGCTCCGGCCGAGGTGGGTGTCCCGCGATGAGCTCCGAGCTCGCGAAGCGCGGCTTCCAGTACGCACCGTCGCGAGAATCGCGCGAGATCGTCACCCTCTCGCAGAGGTACGGGCTCTACGTCGGCGGCGAGTTCGTCGAGCCGCGCTCGGGCGAGCGCGTGACGACGATCGACCCCTCGACGGAGGAGCCGCTCGCCGAGGTCGCGCAGGCCGGCGGCGACGACGTCGATCTCGCCGTTCACGCAGCGCGCGAGGCCTACGAGCAGCGCTGGTCGACGCTCCGGCCCGTCGAGCGCGCGAAGCTCCTCTTCCGCCTCGCGCGACTCCTCCAGGAGCGATCGCGCGAGTTCGCCGTCCTCGAGTCGCTGAACGGAGGGAAGCCGATCCGCGAGTCTCGCGACGTCGACCTTCCGCTCGCCGCCGCCCACTTCTTCTACTACGCGGGCTGGGCGGACAAGCTGGAGTACGCCTTCCCCAGCGTGGCGCCGCGGGCGCTCGGGGTCGCGGCTCAAGTCATCCCGTGGAACTTCCCGCTGCTGAT
>CAZCIJ010000210.1:0-397 GCA_964498265.1 uncultured Gaiellales bacterium
GGTCCGCCGCCTCGGGAAGGCTCTGGGGGTCGTAGGCCTGCTCAACGTCCAGCTGGCGCTCGTGGGAGGCCGGCTGTTCGTGCTCGAGGCCAACCCGCGTGCGTCGCGCACCGTTCCCTTCGCGAGCAAGGCGATCGGCGTGAGCCTCGTCGAGATGGCGTGCCGTATCTGCGCGGGAGAGCGGATCGCCGACCTGGGGCTTCCGCCCGAGGGTGCGGCCGCCGAGGTGAGCGTGAAGGCCGCCGTCTTTCCGTTCGCGCGCTTCCCGGGAGCCGACGCGCTGCTCGGGCCGGAGATGCGCTCGACCGGCGAGGTCATGGCGAGCGCCTCGGACTTTCCGAGCGCCTTCGCGAAGGCGGAGCGGGCGGCGGGCCGGGAGCTTCCCGCCGGCGGAGTC
>CAZCIJ010000210.1:407-6099 GCA_964498265.1 uncultured Gaiellales bacterium
GACGCGGACAAGCAGGCGGCGGTGGCGATCGCCCGGCGTCTCGTCGAGCTCGGCTTCGTGGTCCATGCTACGAGCGGGACGGCTCGCGCGCTCACGGCCGCCGGGCTGCCGGTGAGCGCGGTGCGCAAGGTCGGAGAGGAGGGCTCGGGACCGAGCGTGGTCGACCTCATTCGCCGCCGGCGCTGCGACCTCGTCGTCAACACGCCCCAGGGCAGCGGCGCTCGCTCGGACGGCTACCTGATTCGCGAGGCGGCGCTCGTCGCGCGGATCCCCTGCGTCACGACGCTCGCGGGCGCCGAGGCGGCCGTCGACGCGATCGCGCGGGCCCGCCCCCAGGCTGCCGTGTCGCTCCAGGAGCGGGTCGCGAGGATGTCCGCGTGAGGCGGGTCGAGACGGCTGTCGCCGGCGTCGAGCGAGTGGGGCCCTACAGCCTTCTGCTCGTACGGCGCCGTGCTCTCGATGCCGGCGCCCCGGGTCAGTTCTTCATGCTCGAGGCGCCTGGATGCGCCCTCCCGCGCGCGTTCTCGCTGTGTTGCGAGACGCGGTCGGAGCTCGGGTTCCTCATCGATCCCGTTGGCCGCGGCACGCGCGCCTTGGCAGCGCTGGCGCCCGGCGAGAGCATGCGCGTGCTCGGTCCGCTCGGGACCGGATTCCGGCTCGACGTCGGGCGGCCGCTGCTCCTCGGCGGGGGCGTCGGAGCCGCCCCGCTCCCCTATCTCTCTGCATGTCTGGGACGCCCCCCGGCCCTGCTCGGCTTCCGCAGCGCGTGGCATGCGGAAGCCGCGGCGCTCGTTCCCGGCGCGGAGGTCGTCATCGACCCGGTGCTCGTCACGGAGGTGATCCCCGCCGGACACGACCTGCTCGCCTGCGGGCCCGAGGCGATGCTGCGAGCGGTGGGCGCCCTCGATCCCTCGGCGCAGCTCGCGCTCGAGGCGCCCATGGCGTGCGGGTACGGCGCCTGCTACGGCTGCGCCGTTCCGATCGACGGCCGGTTGCAGCGCCTCTGCGTCGCGGGACCGGTGATTCCCGCCCGCAGGGCGGGAATCACTCGACCGGCATTCGCGCACTGCTCAGCATGAATCCCTTTTGGTCAAGCTCTTGCGCCGAAGGCGGAAAAGGTTGATGATTCTGAATGCCTCCGGCTGCCTCGACGCCCTGACCGCCCCGGAGGTCGCGCGGGGCCTCGACGCCTTCGTGACGAAGACCGTGACCCCCCTGCCGCGCGAGGGCAACCCGCCCGTGCGCATCGCCGAGACCGACGTGGGGTTGCTGAACAGCATCGGTCTCGCGAACCCGGGCATCGACGCGTTTCTCGGCGAGACGCTGCCGCGTCTCGCCGAGATCGGAGTTCCCCTCTGGGTGTCCGTTGGAGGCTTCAGCGCGGGCGACTACGCTGAGGTCTGCTCCCGTATCGATGGCTGCGACGACGTCGTAGCCGTCGAGCTGAACGTCTCGTGCCCGAACGTGGCGGCGCCCCACGAGAGCGCCTGGGAGATCGTCGAGGCCGCCCGGTCGGCGACGGGAAAGCCGCTGTACGCGAAGCTCTCGCCGGCCGTTCCCGACATCGCCGCCGTCGCCGACGCCGCCGTCGCCGCGGGCGCCGACGGCCTCTCGCTCGTGAACACCCTGCGCGGGGCCGCTCTCGAGCCCGCGACGCTTCGTCCATGTCTCTCGACCGTGTCCGGAGGACTGTCGGGGCCGGCGCTGAAGCCGGTCGCGCTCGCGGCCGTGCTCGCGTGCGCACAGACGGTGAGCGTTCCGATCGTCGGGATGGGTGGCGTCTCCACCGGGCGTGACGCCCTCGAGCTCATCGCCGCCGGCGCCTCGGCGGTCGCTCTCGGCACCGTGCTCTTCGCCGACCCCGGAGCGCCGGAGCGGATCCGTGCGGAGCTCGCGGCGGAGGCCGCCGCGCTCGGCGTCGAGGGCCCATTCGCGCTCCGAGGAGCCGCTCTCGGGGAGACCGCGCTGGCCGGGCGCGTCACGTCCGCCGGAGCCGGTACCAGCGCGGCGTCGCCTTCTTGACGAAGAAGGGTGCGCCGGTGACGTCGAGGGGCTCCTCGGCGACCACCGTCCAGCCCGGATACGCGGCTTCGATGTCTGCGCGGCTCGCACCGCGCGGCAGCAAGCCCCGCCACGCCGGCGAGAACGCGTACATCAGCACGGTCGCATCCTCTGCGGTGACGGCGGTCACCTCCCGGCCGGCCGCCTCGCGCTGGGCCTCGCTCAGACCGTGCACGGTCCCGAAGTCGAGGACCAACCGGAAGCCCGAGTCGAGGCCGGCAGCCCGGAGCGCGGTCACGTCGCCCTCGACGAACCGCACCTGGACCCCTGCCGCCTGGGCCCGCGCTCTCGCAGCACGCAGCGCCTTGGGGATGATGTCGAGCCCCGTGACCTCCCAACCGCGCTGCGCGAGGTCGACCGACCAGATGCCGCTGCCGCAGCCGATGTCGAGCGCCTTCCCGTAGGGCGGCTGGCGCTCGGCCGTCTCCCGGTCGAGGAGCGCGGCAGCCTGCCTACCCGCCGGGAGGGATGGCATCTGCTCCCACGGCGTGAGGCCGACCCCGTACGCGAACCTGTACCACAGACTCATCACGTCCCCCTCAGGTCCTGGGTGTCCGGACGTGACCCTCGCAGCATCGCACACCGGGCGCCGAGCCGCGCTCCGTCGGCAGTGGACAACGATGCGCGAGCTGCTCGGCATGCCCCTGTCGGCGGGCGCGTTTTCCACAGCCGGCGTGTGGAAAACGGCGACGTTGCCTCGCTCGGAAAAGCCCCGATTAGCACGGACTTTCGTGCTCCGAAGCCAGCCTTGAACATGGCGGCGACACTGCTACAATCGCCGCCCATGACCTCGAAGACCCAAGCTCAGGCGCCGACGAGGTCCCTGGATCAGCGCATGGAGGCGCTCCGGCGCGCGAACGACATCCGGGTGAAGCGGGCCCAGCTCAAGAAGGACCTGAAGAGCGGGAGGGTCCATGTGGAGGAGATCCTGCGCGACCCTCCCGAGTACGTCGGGACGGCGAAGGTGTTCGACATGCTGATGGCGGTGCCGAAGTTCGGCCGGGTGAAGGCGGCGCGGTTCCTGAATCAATGCCGCATCAGCCAGTCGAAGACCGTGGCCGGACTCTCCGACCGCCAGCGCGACGAGCTCGTCAACCTCTTCAGACACTGACTGCGACTCACAAGCTCTTCGTCGTCACGGGGCCGTCGGGCGCCGGGAAGGGCACGCTGATCAGCGCCCTGCTCGCCCGCCGCGACGACATCGAGCCGGCGGTCTCCGCGACCACGCGACCGCGGCGACCCGGGGAGCGGGAGGGCCGCGAGTACTACTTCCTCGGCGAGGACGAGTTCGAGCGCCGGGTGCGCGCCGGCGACTTCCTCGAGCACGTCACCTACGTGTCCGGGCAGCGCTACGGAACGCTCAGGTCCGAGGTCGACCGCATCAAGGCGAGGGGGAAGAGCTGCGTGCTCGAGCTCGAGACCCAGGGCGCGCGGGCCGTGGAGGCGAAGATGCCCGAGGCTGTGTCCATCTTCATCACGGCGCCGATCGAGGAGCTCGAGCGCCGGCTGCGGGAGCGCGCCACCGAGAGCGCCGGCGAGATCGGGGAGCGGATCGCGCTCGCGCGGCGGCAGATGGACGAGGCGAAGGACTTCGACCACGTCGTGCGGAACGACGACCTCGAGAAGGCAGCGCGCCAGCTCGAGGACGTGGTAGGCAGGGAGCTCGCGGCGGCAGGTACACTGGCCGGGCGATGATCCAGCCGAGAATCGACTCCCTGCTCGAGCACGTGGACTCCCGGTACGCGCTCGTGATCGTCGCGGCCAAGCGGGCCCGGCAGATCAACAACTACCACAACCAGCTCGGTGAGGGGACGTTCGACGACTTCCCTCCGCCGCTCGTCGAGTCGCGATCGAAGAACTACCTCACGATCGCGCTCGAGGAGGTCGCGCAGGGGAAGGTCAAGACCGAGTACCGCGCCTGAGGAGCTCCAAGCTCCGCCTGAGGGAGACCAGGCCTGCGGATGGCCCGCGTCGTTCTCGGTGTCACCGGCGGGATCGCCGCGTACAAGGCCTGCGAGCTGCTGCGACTGTTCGTCCGCGCCGGCGACGAGGTCACCCCCGTCGTGACGCCGGAGGCGGAGCGCTTCGTCTCCGCGACCACGTTCGAGGCGCTCGCGAACCGGCCGGCGCCGCGCGAGCTCTACCCGCACCTGGAGGAGGCGGACCTGCTCGTGGTGGCGCCGCTCTCGGCGAACACGCTCGCGAAGATCGCGCTCGGCCTCGCCGACAACCTGCTGACGTCGCTCGCTCTCGCCTTTCGGGGCCGCTTCGTCGTCGCGCCCGCGATGAACACGCGCATGTGGGAGCATCCGGCGACGCAGGCGAACGCCGAGCTGCTGCGAGGGCGCGGGGTGGAGGTGGTCGGCCCCGCGAGCGGACCGCTCGCGGAGGGGGAGGTCGGCGCGGGGCGTATGAGCGAGCCGCACGAGATCTTCGAGCGCTGCCGGGAGCTGCTCCGTCCGTCGAGCCCGCTCGCGGGCCGGCGCGTCGTCGTCACGGCCGGCGGAACGCGCGAGCCGCTCGACAGCGTCCGCTTCCTCGGGAACCGGTCGAGCGGGCGCATGGGCGTTGCGCTGGCGCGGGAGGCGGCACGCCGCGGCGGGACCGTGACACTCTTGGCGGCGAACGTGACCGTTCCCACTCCCGAGAGCGTGCCGGTCGTCCGCGTCGCGTCCGCCTCGGATCTCGCCCGGGAGACGCTCGAGCGCAGCGACGCCGACGTCGTGATCATGGCCGCCGCCGTTGCCGACTACCGGCCGGTCGCTCCGAGCGCCACCAAGCGCAGGAAGGACGGCGAGGCGTGGACGATCACGCTCGAGCCGACGCAAGACATCCTCGCCGACCTCGGGAGCCGCCGGCGCGACGGGCAGGTGCTCGTCGGCTTCTCGGCGGACGAGGGCGAGGAGGGAGTGAGGCGGGCGCGGGCGAAGCGGCAGCGCAAGGGCGTGAACCTCATGGTGTTCAACGACGTATCAAGAAGCGACATCGGCTTCGACGCGGAGGACAACGAGGTGACGGTCATCGGAGAGGCCGGCGAGCGGCGGATCGGCAGGCGGAGCAAGGACGAGTGCGCCGCGGCTATCCTCGACGAGGTCGAGGCCCTCCTGAAAGGAGCATGATGGACGAGCGCGTTGCTCAGGTGCGCGAGCGCCGAGCGGTCGTGGGCCCGGCGTCGGGATCCGAGGTCGCCCGGCGCGTGCTCGAGAATCTCCGTCGGGTCATCCACGCCCCGGACGAGACGCTCGAGCTGGCCATCCTGTGCCTGCTCTCCGAGGGGCATCTGATCATCGAGGACTTCCCCGGGGTGGGCAAGACGACGCTCGCCAAGGCGCTCGCCCGCTCGGTGAGCTGCTCGTTCTCGCGCTGCCAGTTCACGCCCGACCTGCTCCCCTCCGACGTCACCGGCGTGAACGTCTTCAACCAGCGGGCGAACGAGTTCGAGTTCCGGCCCGGGCCGGTCTTCACGAACCTGCTCCTCGTCGACGAGATCAATCGAGCGTCCCCGAAGACCCAGGCCGCGCTGCTCGAGTGCATGCAGGAGCACCAGGTGACGGTCGACGGCGTCTCCTACCTGCTCGAGCGGCCGTTCATGGTCATGGCGACGCAGAACCCGATCGAGTACGAGGGCACG
>CAZCIJ010000211.1:0-6095 GCA_964498265.1 uncultured Gaiellales bacterium
GCTGCGGCCTCCGCGCCCGCCGGCTCGGCGGCCGGTGCCGGCTCGGCGGGCGGCGGCGCGGGCGGGAGCGCCCTCGGGCGGGCGCCCACGTAGATGAGCAGCGCGCCGAGAGCGATGACGATGCCGCCGCCCACCAGCAGGCCGACCGCGACCCAGATCAGCCATCCGGCCTTCGCTCCGAGCGTCATGTCGACGTCGATTCCGGGGCTCGCGTCGGCGTTCATGACGACGACCGACCAGCTGCCAGCCTCGACGTCCCACACGAGCGACTGCAGCCCGGGCCCGTCAACCTCGGCCGCCCAGAAGGTCTCGTCGCCGGGAGGAACGGGCGTCCGGGTTCCGCTCTCCGGGCGCAGCTCGACCTCGGTGCGGTCGTCGTCGTAGTTGATGTCGGTGACCACGTCACGCGCCACGTCGTCGAGGTAGGCGCGGACGTCGTCCTCGGGCCCGATGCCGATGAAGATCGGGGCAGCCCCGAGGCTTTCCGCGTCGATGCGGATCTCGCCGAAGAACTCCGCGTCGAAGACCCACCGGTCGACACCGGTGTCGAGATCCTCCGAGACGAGGGCGTTCGACGGCGTCGCGATCGGAGTGACCCGCGTGGTGAAGAACCCGTCCTCGTCGCGCTGGGTCTGATCCGCCCAGAGGGCGACGCCGCCGGCCGCGAGCGCTGCGAGGGCGACCAGCACAAGGATGCTGCCCACCACGATCGCGACGATCCGTCCAGCGGTCATCACACGGCCGACCCTACCCGCAGCCCTGCGCGCCGTCGACGGTGGTAAGCCGCCGTCTCGTTGCGGTTTGTCCGCAATCTCGTTGCGCCTCGAGCGATATCCGCGCGGCCGGCGTCTCTACCCTCGGGACATGCGCGCGAGGGTTGCGACGCCCTGGGGGAAGGCCACCGTGGTGGAGGAGGTCAGCGTGCCCCAGGAGGCGGGCGACCGCGCGTTCGCCTCGCTCGTGCAGCTGCTCGAGGGCGACGACGGGTCGCAGCTCGTGCGGTTCGCCTACTCGACCGGCGGATCCGCGCGCCGCGGTCCCGTCACGCTCCGCGCCGAGGACATCGAGGCACTTGCAAGAGACCTGTCCCAGAGTGGCCAGCTGCGGCGACTGCTTCGGAAGGCGCTCGGTCGGTAGGACCTTGGCTCGAGCCCCTCCGAGAGGGCTGACGCCGTGCATGCACGCCCACGTCGGACCGACGAGCCCTCGTGAGCTGGCGCGGTCAGGCGACGCCGGCGGGCAGCCGCTCGCGCGCTGCGTCAACGAGCGAGCCGAGGACGAAGGCGCCGTCTGTCGAGCCGCGCAGGGGGTCGATGGCGTGCTCGGGATGGGGCATCAAGCCCATGATGTTCCCGTCCGCGTTGATGACGCCGGCGATGTCGTGGAGGGACCCGTTGGGATTGTCGCTCGGCTCGTAGCGAAGGACGACCTGACCCCCCTGCTCGAGCTCGGCGAGATCTTCCGCGCCGGCGTGGTAGCAGCCCTCCCCGTGCTTGACCGGGATCACGAGCCGCTGGCCCGGCGCGCACCGCGCCGTGAACGGTGGCGCCGAGCGCTCGACGCGCAGGGCGACGTCTCGGCAGACGAAGCGCAGCTCGCGATTGGGCCGCAGGACGCCGGGCAGGAGCCCCGCCTCGCAGAGGATCTGAAAGCCGTTGCAGATCCCGAGGACGGGCCCGCCCCCGGCGGCGAAGCGCCGGACGGCGTCGAGCACCGGCGAGAAGCGCGCAATCGCCCCGCAGCGCAAGTAGTCGCCGTACGAGAAGCCTCCCGGGAGAACGACGGCCTCGACCTCGGGAAGCTCCGCCTCCGTGTGCCAGACCGGCGCCGGAGCGGCGCCGAGCGCCTCGAGCGCGAGAGCGGCGTCCCCGTCGTCGTTCGAGCCCGGGAAGATGACGACCGCGACGCGCGGAGCGGGGCTCACGCCCGCCCGTCCTCGATCTCGATCTCGTAGCGCTCGATGAGCGGATTCGCGAGCAGGCTCTCGCACATGCGCTCGACCGCCGCTCTCGCCTCCTCGAGCGAGCCCGCCTCGAGCTCGAGGTCGATGACGCGCCCGACCTTCGCTTCCCTGACCGCGAAGCCGAGATGGTCGAGCGACCCTCGCACCGCGTCTCCCTGCGGGTCGAGGATCCCCTCCTTGGGTCGCACGAGGACGGTCGCTCTCACCGCAGCACCGCCGTGGGGTCGTCCACGTACGAGGCGAAGGGAAGGCCCGTGATGCGCTCGAATGCCTCGAGGTACCGCTGCCGCGTGCCCTCGACGACCTCCCTGGGCAGCTCGGGCCCGGGCGGGGTCTTGTCCCAGCCGAGCTCCTCCGCGTAGTCGCGAACGAACTGCTTGTCGAACGACGGTTGAGCGCGCCCCGGCTCGTAGCCGTCCACGGGCCAGAAGCGAGACGAGTCGGGCGTCAGCGCCTCGTCCGCGAGCACGAGGCGCCCCTCCTCGTCCTGGCCGAACTCGAACTTCGTGTCCGCGAGGATGATCCCGCGCGACGCGGCGTGCCGGGCGCCGTACTCGTACAGCGCGATCGAGACGCGCTCGACCTCGTCGAGGAGGTCGCGGCCCACGAGCCGCGCCGCACGGTCGCGGTCGATGTTCTCGTCGTGCCCCGTTTGCGCCTTCGTTGCCGGGGTGAAGAGGGGCTCGGGGAGCTGCTGGGACTCGACCAAGCCCGGCGAAAGCTCATGGCCCGAGGTCGCGCCGGTGCGCTGGTAGTCCTTCCAGCCGGACCCCGCGAGGTAGCCGCGCACGACGCACTCGATCGGCAGCATCCGCAGCCGCCGGCACTCGGTGGAGCGACCGTCGGACCGCAACGCGAGCAGGTGGTTCGGCACGAGCTCTCGCGTGCGCGCGAACCAGAAGGCGGACAGCCCCGTGAGGACGCGCCCCTTGTCGGGGATCTCGGTCGGCAACACGACGTCGAAGACGGAGATCCGGTCGGTGGCGACGAGCAGCAGGCGCTCGGGGTCGAGCTCGAAGAGCTCGCGCACCTTGCCGCTCCCAACGTGAAGGGCCACGTCAGGCATGGGCCGGCTCCTTTCTGGCGCCGAGCGCCGCGAGACGCTCGAAGAGGACGTCGACGTGCTTTAGGACGGTGTCGAGGGAGAAGGCGTCCGCGAGCCGCTCGGAGGTCACGCGGCCCGTGATCTCCGGGTCCGCCTCCACGAGCGCGCGGAAGTCGCGCTCCTCGTCCCAGGCCCGCAGCGCCTGGGCCTGAACGATCCGGTAGGCCTCCTCCCGCGTCAGGCCGGACTCGACGAGAGCAGAGAGGATGCGCTGGCTGAACACGAGGCCGTGGGACGCGTCGAGGTTGCGGCGCATGCGCTGCGCGTCGACAACGAGCCCGTCGACGAGCCAGGCGAAGCGGTCGAGCATGTAGTCGAGCGCGAGGAACGCGTCGGGAAGGACGACGCGCTCGGCGCTCGAGTGCGAGATGTCGCGCTCGTGCCACAGGGCGACGTTCTCGAGGCCGACGGAGGCCGCCGCGCGGAGGACGCGAGCGAGGCCGCACAGGCGCTCCGCGACCACGGGGTTGCGCTTGTGCGGCATCGACGACGACCCCTTCTGACCGGAGGAGAACGGCTCCATCACCTCGCCGACCTCGGTGCGCGCGAGGTGCCGGATCTCGGTCGCGAAGCGCTCGAGCGAGGACCCGCACAGGGCGAGCGCGGACAGCAGCTCTGCGAGCCGGTCGCGCGGCACCACCTGCGTCGCCGCCGGCTCGTACCCGAGGTCGAGGCGCTCGCAGACGAGGCGCTCGAGCTCGGGCTCGGCGCTCGTGTACACCCCCACGGTTCCCGAGAGCTTTCCCACGCGGGCGCCCTCGAGGGCTCGCGCGATTCGCTCCCGGTCGCGGTCGAGCTCGAACGCCCACGTCGCGAGCTTCGCTCCGAAGGTGATCGCCTCGGCGTGAACGCCGTGCGTCCTGCCCACCATGACGGTGGTGCGATGCTCCTCCGCGCGCCGCACCACTGCCGCGAGCGCGCGCTCGAGCCCGTCGAGGACGAGGGCGCCCGCGTCCCGCACCTGGAGCGCCAGGGCCGTGTCGAGCACGTCCGAGGACGTGAGCCCGTAGTGGAGCCAGCGCGCCGGCGGGCCGGCCTGCTCGGCGACCGCGTCCACGAACGCCGCCACGTCGTGGCTCGTGCGCCGCTCGATCTCGGCGACCCGCTGGGGGGACGGAACGGCCGCTCGCGCTCGAAGCTCGGCGGCCTCCTCGGCCGGGACGACGCCGAGCTCGGCCCACGCGTCGGTGGCTGCCAGCTCGACATCGAGCCAGCGCGCCAGCTTCGCCTCGTCCGACCAGATCGCCTGCATGGCCGGACGCGAGTAGCGAGGAATCACTCCGGTCATTGTACGGCCAGGTCCCGCCGGAACCGCGTCGCGGCTCGAGGCGATGTGTTGCCCGGCGTTGCCGTGCTTCGTCGCCGCAGCCCTCGGAATCGGGCACTATGGCGTCGTGCGCGCGGCAGGGTCGCAAGCGCCGGCAACGCGCCCCCCTGGAGCACTTGCCACGGTCAGCAAGGCGTTTGCCCTGCTGGACCGCCCGACGAGGCTGCGCTTCGGAGCGACGCTTGGCCTCGCAGCTCTCACGTCGATGCTCGACCTCGTCGGCGTCTTGCTGGTCATCCCTCTCAGCGACGTCCTCGCGGGAGGGGAGCCTTCGAACGCGGTCTCCGAGTGGATCGTCGATCTTCTACCGGGAGGCAGGACGGCTCAGGCCCTCGGGCTGGCAGCAGCGATCGGAATCGCCTTCCTCGCCAAGGCGATCTTCTCGACGTCCCTGCTCTGGTGGGCGCTCACCTTCCTGGCGCCGGCCGAGTCGGCAACCGCGAACCGGCTCCTCCGCGCGCAGCTCGCAGCCCCCTGGACCGTGCAGCTGAGCCGGAACAGCGCCGACGTCCTTCGCACCCTCACGAACTCGGTCGACGTCACGTTTCATGGCGCGCTCGGCCCGGCCATGTTCCTCCTCTCCGACGGCGCCGTGCTCGCCGCCGTGACCGCCGCTCTCTTCCTCGTCGATCCGGTCGCCGCGGCGGTCGCCTTCGTCCTGGCGACGGGTGGCGCGGTCGTCTACATCCTGCTCGTTCGCGGCGAGATCTCTGCTCGCGGGGCGGAGACCCAGCAGCGCGTCGCCGAGGTCAACCGCTACGTCCTGCAAAGCCTTGGCGGGGCGAAGGAGCTGATCGTCAGAGGTCGTACGTCCCTCTTCGTCGACCGCCACGCAAAGGCGGCACGCCGCCTCGCGTACTCGCGCCGGACGATCGCGTTTCTGAACCAGATCAACCGCTACTACCTCGAGGTCGTCCTCGTCCTCCTGCTCGCCGCCGTCACGGCGGTGACCGCGGGCATCGCTGGCCTCGACGCCTCGCTTGCGACGCTCGCGGCCGTCCTCGTCGGCGGCTTCCGCATGCTGCCCTCGCTCAACAGGATTCTCTTCGCCCTCGGCCAGATCAGGGCATCCGCCCGGGCGGTCGACCTGGTCACCTCCTCGCTCGAGAGTCTGGAGGCCGCATCTCGCGGCCAAGCCGAGAAGGAGCTCGCCGCCCCGATTCCGTTCGAGCGGGAGATCCGGCTCGAGGACGTCTCGTTCCGGTACCCGGAGGCCGAGCTGGATGCGGTCACCGACGTCGACCTCACGATTCCGAGGGGGCAGATCGTGGCGCTCGTCGGCCCGACCGGCGCGGGCAAGACGACGATCGCCGACCTGGTGCTCGGCCTGCTCGAACCGGCGAGCGGCCGTGTGCGCGTCGACGAGTACGACCTGGCGCGAGGCGCGCCGCCCTGGCAGCGGCTGATCGGCTACGTGCCGCAGGACATCTACCTCGCAGACGACACGCTTGCCGCAAACGTCGCCTTCGGGTACTCCGAGGAGGAGACCGACCTCGACCAGGTCAGGCACGCGCTCGATCTTGCAGAGCTCGACGGCCTTCTCTCCCGTCTTCCGAAGGGCATCGATACGAGGATCGGCGAGCGAGGCGTTCGGCTCTCAGGCGGCGAGCGCCAGCGAGTGGGGCTGGCCCGGGCGCTCTACCTCCGTCCGCAGATGCTCGTGCTCGACGAGGCGACGTCGGCTCTCGACAACTCGACCG
>CAZCIJ010000212.1:0-6074 GCA_964498265.1 uncultured Gaiellales bacterium
GTGGGGAACGTCGATCCCCTACCCGCTCGTCATCCTCATCACCGGGATCATCACCCTGGTGATCGGCACCGTGATCGGGCTACCCGCCGTGCGCCTTTCCGGGCTGCACCTCGCCCTGATCACGCTGATGGGCGCCGCCGCGATCGGCGTCGTCTTGCGCGCATGGAACTTCCCCAACGGCGGCTCGGGGTTCAAGGGCGTGCAGACGAGCATCTCCGAGGCCAGCAGCTCCGTCCGCCGGCCGGACATCGCGCTGGGCGACACGTCCTACTACCGCTACGTGCTCGTGGTGTGCGCGATCATGTTCGTGCTCGTGCTGTGGCACATCGCGGGCAAGCCCGGGCGAGCCTGGGCCGCGATCCGCCAGAGCGAGCCGTCTGCGCTCGCCGGCGGAGTCAACGTCACGCTCTACAAGGTGTGGGCCTTCGCCCTGGCCTCGTTCATCACGGGCGTCGCGGGCGCGGTCCTCGCCGCAACCGGCGGCGGCATCCTCAACTCGTTCAACTTCCAGACGCAGGACTCCATCGTGCTGATGGCGGTCGTGCTCATGGCCGGCGTCTACAGCGTGTGGGGCGCGCTCCTCGCAGGGTTGCTCCTGCGGTTCCTGCCGGAGCTGCTCAAGGACTTCGGGGCTTCGGGATCGCTGCTCGTGATCCTGTTCGGCATCGGGGTGATCCAGGTGATCCTCACCGCCCCGGGCGGGCTCGTCGACCAAGTCCCCAAGGACATCCGCAGGCTCGGCCGCTTCGTCGGCGGCCGCGTCCTCCGCGTCGCGGAAGCACGCCGTCCGGTCTCCCGGGCGCCTGCCGGACCGGCCGGCCGCTCTGACCCGCAGTAACCGCGGTCACTGCAGGCTTGACGCATCGGGAACGAGGGCATAGGCTTGGGCTTGCATTCGTTTGCAGACATGATCGAAGGGGAGGGGGGTTATGAGGAGGAAGCTCTCTCGCACGAGGTCGCCGTGGCTTCTCGCCGTCGTCGCGCTGGTGCTCGGCCTGGCGGTCGTCGCGGCCGGGTGCGGCGGCGACGAGGAGGCCGCTCCGGCAACCACCGAGGAGGCTCCGGCCGAGGAGCCGGCGACGACGGAGGAGGCTCCTGCCGAGACCGAGGCCCCGGCCGACACCGGCGCTTCCGCCGAGACGGAGGAGGCCGCGGCCGGCGTGATTCAGCAGCCGGGTCAGTGCGGAGCGCCGGAGGGACAGGGCCAGCCGGCGTCTGGCGAGCCGGTGAAGATCGGCGGCATCGTGCAAGACGTTCCCGGCGTCGTGTTCTCCCCCATCACGAATGCGACGAAGGCCTACTTCGACTGCGTGAACGACAACGGCGGCATCGGCGGCCGCCCCGTCGAGTACATCGTCATCAACGACCAGGGAGACGGGAACGCTTCGGTTGCGGCGGCCGCCAAGCTCTGGGAGGACGACCAGGTGCTCGGGTTCGCCGGCTCGACGAGCTTCGTCGACTGCACCGTCAACCACGAGTTCTACGAGGAGAACGGCATCTACCCGATCGTCGCGGGCGCCTCGGCGGAGTGCTTCAACACGCCCAACATCGCGGCGGTCAACCAGGGCCCGTTCTACAGCGTCGCCGCCGCGACCTGGTTCGCGCTCACCGAAAGGGACGCTACGGGAATCGTCTGCCTGCGCGCGAACGTGCCTGGCGCGGAGTTCCAGTGCCAGGGGGCGGCGGTCCTCGCCGAGCTCCAGGGTGCCGACTTCGTCGAGGTTCCCGTCGACGTCCCGATCGCCGACCCGGCGTCGCTCGCCCAGCGGTCGGCGCAGCAGGCCGGGGAGACGGGGGCCGTTCTCCCCGGGTTCACCGAGGACCAGCTGCTTCCGTTCATGCAGGCGGTCGAGCAGCAGGGCCTCATCGAAGACGCGATCTGGTACGCAGGAGCGACCGGATCCACGAGCACCTTCCTCCAGGGGATCAGCGACGAGTGGAACGGCGTCTGGTTCGCGCAGTCCGAGTTCGCCGTCCCCGAGACGGCGATGGGGCCGGACATGGTCCTGTTCCGCGACATCATGGCGCAGTACGCCCCGGACGAGCCGCTCGGGAACTTCGGCGAGATGGGCTTCCTCTCGGGTCGGTTCATGACCGAGGCCCTGCTTCGCGTCGTGGCGGCGGGCGCGGAGATCAACGCCGAGAGCGTGAACTCGGAAATCAGGAACCTCGTCAACATCCCGACCGACGTCCTCTGCAAGCCGTGGTACTTCGGCGACCTGCAGAGCCACCTTCCGAACAACGGGAGCCTCGCGACCACGCGCAGCGAGGGCGGCGTCGCGGTTCCGCTCGTGGACGAGTGCTTCCCGAATCCGCTGACCGACCCCATCATCGCCCAGGCCTACCTGGACGAGATGACCCTCGGGATTCCGCAGCTCCCGGGCACCCCGTCCCAGGACGAGATCGAGCAGTTCCTGGCCTCGAGCGGCTAGCGCTTCGAGAGCTCCATCTGAACGGAGACCGGCCCGAAAGGGCCGGTCTCCGCTGCAGCGGCCCCGAGGCCGCTGCCGTGCAGGTACCTGGGACGGCCAAGCCGAGAGGCCGCTTCGCGGCCCCACGAGAGACCCTGCGCCGCAGCGGCCGTCTCGGCCGCTGCGGCGGTGCTAACGCGACGTTTGATCGGACTTTCCGATCAAACGCTTAGAGGAAGTGGACCGGCAGGCCGAGGTGGGCCTGTGCGATGGAGGGGGCGCGGAAGTCCAGCTGGTGCAGCCCGTTCGCCCGCATCGCCGACAGGTCCCGCCAGTAGCGCTGCATCCGCGTGCCGTCCTTGGCTCCGCTCGAGCTCGAGGTGCGAAACAGCAGATCGCCGGCCTCCCAGCACAGACGGTGCGCGGTCATCTGCTGGCCGTAGATGCGCAACGCTCGCTCGGGGGAGAACGGCACCCCCTCCTCGACGCCTTCCCGCGAGTACTCCATGTACAGCTCGCCGGTCTGGACGATGATCGAGTAGGCGGCGTCGATCCAGGACATCGCCAGACCGAAGCAGCGTTGGAAGTCGCGATCGTCGGAGCGCCGAATCCCCGTGCGACCCGGCTCGGCCATGGTCGTCCGCGCCGTGATCATCCGCTCGTACTCGTCGAGCGCGGCCTGCGCGTTCCCCACCTCGACGCAGTTGATCTCGCCCAGCGCGAAGGCCATGAACTGACCGGCGTAGAGCGGGTTGCCATGGAGGCGGTAGCCCGGAGTCCCGTTCTCGATGTCCTGGAAGAACCCGAACGGGATGACGTGGTGGGCCGGGATGAACGCCTCCTCGACGAGGATGCTGTGCGATCCGCTGCCCTTCAGGCCGATCAGGTCGCCCCAGTCGTCCAGCACCCGGAAGCTCGCCCGCGGGATGACGGCCATCGCGATCTCGGGCTCGGCGTCGGGGTCGGTGAGCGCGACCGGCAGGAGCCCCATGTGGTGCGTGGCGTGCGGAGCCCCCGACGCGTAGTGCCAGGCGCCGCGCAGGAGGTACCCGCCGTCGGTCGGCGTCGCGCTCGCATTGTCGTACGCGAAGCTCATCGACGCGAGGAAGTGGCCGTCGGCGCCGAAGAGCTCTTCCTGCGCCTGCTCGCCCCAGTACGAGGCCAGCTGGAGATTGTGCGCCGCCGACAGGCAGAGCTGCCAGCCCGTCGAGGGGCAACCGCGCGAGATCGCCATCATCACCTTGTAGAAGGTCGTGGCGTCGAACTCGTAGCCGCCGAAGCGCCGCGGCGCCAGCATCCGGTAGAAGCCGGCCCGGTGGAACTCCTCGTGCGTCTCTTCCGAGTAGTACGTTCGCTCCTCCGTCTCGGCCTGCCTCTCGAGCAGCGCCGGCCGCATCGCCTCGGCTCGCGCGATGATCTCCCGGGGCGTCAGATCCGGTTCGGGGACCTTGCGCTCTCCCGCTCTCAGCGTCTCGTGCACCGGCCCTCCCGCGGCAGGCGGCCGCGCCTTGCCGTTGACAGCGCGGGCGCTCCCTACGTAGGCTCCTGCAAACGTTCGCAGAATCCTAGAGGAACTCGCCGCTTCCGGGCAAGGGGTTCCCCTCTGACTCGACCCGAAAGGACGGACGAGCCGTGACCGTTGAGTTCGGCATCTTCGACCACATCACTCGGCCGCCCGGCAGGACGCTCGACGAGATCTACGAGGGCCGGATCGCCCTCCTCGAGAAGGCAGACCGCAGCGGCTTCTACTGTTACCACGTCGCCGAGCACCACGGCCACAGGCTGGCCATGGCTCCGAACCAGCTCGTCTTCCTCGCCGCGCTCGCCCGCGAGACCGAGAGGCTCAGGCTGGGAACGCTCGTGTCGTGTCTGCCGCTCCACCACCCCCTCCGGCTCGTCGAGGAGATCTGCATGGTCGACCAGCTGAGCGGCGGCCGGCTCGATGTCGGCGTCGGCCGAGGCGTCTCCGTCTTCGAGCACGAGTTCTTCGGTCACGACGCGAGCGAATCCCGTGACCGGTTCCACGAGACCCTGGCCATGGTCGTGGAAGGCCTCACCACCGGACGCATCACGTGCGAGGGCCGCGCCTTCTATCACTTTCCCGAGGCCGAGGTCTCGCTCGAGCCCTGCCAGAGACCGTACCCGCCGCTCTGGTACCCGGGCAACGTCGAGTACGCGGCCCGGCTCGGCCTCAACTTCATCTCGGGTCGCATCACCAGGGAGCTCCGCGAGCGCTACGACGAGCTCTGGGAGGAGTCGCGCGACGACCCGGGCCGCCTGAATCCGCACGTCACCGAGCCCAAGCTCGGGAGCACGCAGTTCCTCTGCATCGCCGAGACGGACGAGGAGGCGCGGCGCATCGCCGAGCGCGCGATCGGCGTGCTCGGCGGCTTCATCCGCAAGTCGGACGGAACGCTGCCGCCGCACCTGCAGGGCCCGAACGTCGTCGGCCCCTACGCGCCCGCCAAGAACGTCGACTATCCGGGCCAGGAGGGCCACAAGCTCATCCACGGGTCGCCGGACACGGTCCGCGACTACTACGTCCAGTACGTCTCCGAGGGAAACGTGAACTACATCGTGATCGGGATGCCCTTCGGCGACATGACGATGGAGGAGGCGAACCGCTCCCTCGACCTCTTCATCGGCGAGGTCATGCCGGCCGTGCGGGCCGCGGCGGCGCAAGCGCCCGCGCCATCCTGAGCCGGAGGGCCTTGGAGCTATCGGCCAGCGCGCCCCAGCGAGGAGGCGTCATTCTGAAGGGAGCTCTCAGGCCTCGCTCTCGCCGACCTCGTCGATCTGGTCGGCGACCTCGCGCAGGGGAGCGAGCGCCGCGCCGGCAGCCACGTCCAGGTCCTCGGCGTCCGCGAGCGCGCCTCCGCGGAGCTCGACGTCCTCGAACGCCGTGAGCCGGTAGGGCGTGATGTAGCTGATCCGCCAACCCTCGCCGGACGGCTCGAACGCGACTCCCACCCCGCGGTCGAGCGCCTCCGTCAGGAGGTCGCGAACCGGATCGCTCGATCCCGACGCCGTCACCGCCCCGATCGTAACCGCCGCCGGGGCCGTCCGTCAGGGAGTCTCCGCGAGCTGCCTCCGGGCCTCGTCGTCGCGTGCGCGAGCGGGGCGGTGAGCGCGCGAGCGGCGCCTTCGGCCGCCCGGCCGACTCTTAGGAAACGCTCACGCTCGGCGTGGAGTACGCTGCTGCGGGTACTGTCAAGGAAGCATGCGTTCGCTTCGTCGCTGGATCCTCCCGCTCGCGCTCATCACCGCGGTGATGCTGTTCGCCGGGCGCGCACTCATCCCGGAGTCGGGCAACGAGGTCGAGGAGGGCTACTCGGCGCTCGTCACGCGCGCCACCGAGCAGCCCGACTCCATCTCCGAGGTGGTGTTCAAGCCGAAGAGCCAGGGCGTCGAGGCGACGCTCGCCGACGGCACGACGATCGAGACCCACTATCCGAGCGACGAGGCGCAGATCGAGTTCCAGAACGTCCTCGAGTCCAAGGGCGTGACGTTCGACTCCGAGGGCACGGGCGGGTCGAGCTGGGGCTTCCTCATCTACCTGCTGCCGTTCGTGCTCTTCATCGGGTTGTGGTTCTTCCTCATCAGCCGCATGCAGGGTGGTGGGTCGAAGGTGATGAGTTTTGGGAAGTCGAGGGCGAAGCGGAT
>CAZCIJ010000213.1:0-6067 GCA_964498265.1 uncultured Gaiellales bacterium
CCACGATCGCGTCGAGCAGGGAGAGAGCCCCCTGAAGGAGGTCGACCTCGAGCGGTTGACGGACATCCTGGCCGTCAAGAGCGCCCCGCGGATCACCGAAGAGGAGCTCGAAGGCCCCCAGCCGGGCTCGTGACGCACGTCCACTGCCCGGAGTGCGGCTTCCAGAACCTGGAGGCCGCGAAGTACTGCGAGAAGTGCGGCGCGTCGCTCATCCCCGACGAGACGAGCGACCAGACGCAGTCGTTCGACGCCGACGCGGAGGCCACGGGTGAGCTCGACGCCGTCGGCGAGCGGACGGCGATCATCGTTCGCTCCGGCGGGGGACGGGCGGGAGAGGCGTTCACGATTACGGGGGAGAGGCTGACGATCGGCCGATCCCCAGAATCCGACATCTTCCTCGACGACGTCACCGTCTCACGGCGCCACGCGGTTCTCACCCGTCGCCCCGAGGGCTTCGTCATCGAGGATCTCGGCAGCCTGAACGGCACCTTCGTGAACCGCCGCAGGGTGGAGCGCAAGGAGCTCGCCGACGGCGACGAGGTGCAAGTCGGGAAGTACAAGCTCACGTACCTCGAGAGGTAGCCGGCATATGGCGACAGCCCCCGCGACACGCGTGCAGCGACCCTTGCGGATCGGGGCCGTCTGCGAGCTTCTGCGCGACGAGTTCCCGGATATCTCCATCTCGAAGATCCGCTACCTCGAGGACCAGGGGCTGCTCAACCCCACGCGAACGCAGGGCGGCTACCGCCTGTACGCCGAGGGCGACGTCGAGCGCCTGCGGACGGTCCTGCGCCTCCAGCGCGACGAGTTCCTGCCGCTGCGCGTCATTCGCGAGGAGCTCGCCTCCGCCGGCCGAGCTCGGCGGGGGGCTCGGAAGCGGGCAAGCGGGAGCGGCTTCCGGGCGAGCCTCGAGGGAGGGACCGTCTCGTTCGAGGAGCTGTGCGACCGCTCCGGCGTCGACCCGGCGCTCGTTCGGGAGCTCGAGCAGTACCGCATCGTCCGCTCCGGCGCCGATGGCTCCTTCCAGGAAGCGGACGTGGACGTCGTCGAGGTGGCCGCGCGGCTGCAGCGCTTCGGAATCGCGCCTCGCGGCCTCGGCCAGTTCCGCCGCGCGGCGGACAACCAGGCGTACCTGATCGCCCAGCGCGTTCGCGAGGACCTGCGCGCCACGCGTCCGGATCGCCGCGAACGAGGCCTGGAGGATCTCGAGAAGCTCTCGGGCGACGCCGTCGAGCTCGGACGTCTCCTGTTCTGGCAGGCGCTGCGGGCCGAGATCGGCTGATGGCCTTGCCGGCCGCGTCGCCCCCCGAGCGCGTCCGCGCGCTCGCGGCGGGGAGAGAACGAGGATGCCCGAGCGGGCGGTAGACCTCGCGGCGAAGATCCGGGACGTCCCCGACTTCCCGCGGCCAGGGATCGTCTTCAAGGACATCATGCCCTTGCTCGCCGACGCGGACGCGTTCCACGAGGCGGTGGAGCGGCTCGCCGAGTGGGCTGCTCCGCGGCGACCGGACCTGATCCTCGGAGCCGAGGCGCGCGGGTTCATCCTCGGCGCCGCGCTCGCGTACCGCCTCGGGCTCGGGTTCGTGGGGGCACGCAAGCCCGGAAAGCTCCCCTGGCGCACGGTGAGCGTCGAGTACGCGCTCGAGTACGGGAACGACTCGCTCGAGCTGCACGCCGACGCGCTCGCGCACGGCGCGCGAGTGCTCATCCACGACGATCTCTTGGCGACGGGCGGCACGGCGCAGGCAAAGGTCGAGCTGGTCGAGAGGATGGGGGGGACGGTCGTCGGGCTCGCGTTCCTCGTCGAGCTCGCGTTCCTCGGCGGGCGAGCTCGACTCGCCCCGCACGAGGTGCACTCGCTCGTCGAGTACGACTGAGAGCCGACGTCCGGAGTGGCCGGCCGGCCGGCGCGTACGACACAATGACGATGTCGTGTACGACGGGTTGACGGCGCGCTACACGTTCCCGTGTCCCGAGCGCGAGGAGACGCGCGTGCGCCTGTCCGCGTTCCGCGCCGTCGAGCGGCTCCCGGGGTCGCAGCGGCCCGCCGTGTACGAGGTTCATTTCGCATGCCCGTGCGGCGAGGAGCATCCCGGTCTGCTGACGCACGGCGATCTGGACTGGGCGCCGCTCGGCCACGTGGCCACGGCCTTCTACAACCTGATGACCGGGCGGCTCGAGCCGGCGGGCGCGCCGATGGCGGAGGAGGCAGCCTGGCGCATCGGCCGGGGTCGCTGGCCGTGGACGTTCTTCTGCTTCGCGGAGGAACGCCCGCGCCCAGTCTTCCCGTCGGCGTTCCGCGTGCTCTTTCCCGAGAGCGGCCGGATCGTGGTCGCAGCCGTCTGCCCCGCGTGCTCGCAGGTCTCCGTCAACCTCGTCTCGCACGACCATCTCGACGTGCCGTTCTACAGCGACGTCGAGATCGACGTCGTCGAGCACACGTACGAGGACGAGGCCGATACCGAGACACTCTCCGCGAGCCTCGCTGGCAGCGCGTCGCCTCGCGCAACGCGCTCAATCGTCTAGGTTCACTCACGCCAGGGAAATCGCTCACGTGGCGGCGGCGCCGGGGCGATGACGAGATGGACGTGCCGTGAAGAGCCCTCGCCGGTCCCGAAGCGCGCTTCTCCTCGACCACTGCGCGCGCGCGAGTCGCCTCACCGAGGAAGGCCGCCCGAGCGCCCGCCGCCGTCTCGTGGCCGAGCTCGGGGACGACCTCACGCGGACGCTGCTGAGCGCCCTGTGCGCGGTCCCGGAGCGTCGCCGCGTCCGGACGCGGTAAGCGCGAGCGGGCCCGCTACCGGCGTCCGCGGACGCGGTCCTGGCCAAGCAGGAGAACGACGAAGAAGATCACGAAGCCGGAGATCGCCGCCACGACGAGAGACGTGCCGAGCGGCACGGAAACGCCGAGCATGAGCAGAAGCGTCATCGTCGCGAGGCCGACGGCCCAGAGGAACGCCGCCGTCCCTTGGCTGATCGCGGGCGGGCGGGGAGGCTCCACACCTGAAGCCTACTATGCGGCGATCACGGCCTGGACCAAGAAATTCGCCGAGCCGGTGACGCTTTCGTCCGCCCCGCCGACCAACGTTCCGCTTTCGCGTACTGCCGCCCGGTGGAGTTTCGACCTACTCGCGCTCCGTGCTCGGCGCAGGGACGACACTAGGGGTGATTCCGTCGAAATGCAAGCGACGTGAGAAGAAAACTTTGCAAATTGCGACAAACAGATTATCCACGGTATTTCCACAGATTTCCGCGACACCTGTGGACTCCTGTGGACAAATCGCCCCTCGGGAACGTGGCTCGGACGGTGACCTAGACGTTTGATCGGAAAGTCCGATCAAACCTCTAGGGGCCTCTCAGGGCGGCCGTCGTGTAGATGCCCCCGGGGTTCCAGAGGAGGAAGCCGGCCGTTCGCGCGCGCCGCGCCGCGCTGATCTGCTGCTGGACGTCTGCGAGCGTGTACGTCCTGTCGAGGGAGAAGTCCTGGAGCCAGGGGACGATGCGGGCCCGCTTTCCCTGGAGCTTCCGGCGGAAGTCGAGCAGCGAGAAGCTGACGGTGCGGCCTGGCTGGGCATCCGGGTTGCCGATGTTGTACTCGCCCGAGTTGTAGTGCGACGGGTAGACCATGGGGTAGATCGTGTCGAGGTGCCGCCCGAGGAGGGCGGGCTTCTGGCCGATGCCCATCTCCCGCGTCGCGGAGAGGCCGAACAACGCCGCGGAGACACGGACGCCGAGGGGCTTGAGCCTCTCCGCCGCGTACTCGACGAAGGCCGCGATCGTCTTCGCCTTCGGCTCCGAGCGCTGGCGGGGATACCTGGCCTTCGACGCGTCCCCGTCGGTCGGGAAGCGGACGTAGTCGAACATGATCTCGTCGAAACCGGCCTTCGCGGCGGCGACGGCGACGTCGACGTTGTACTCCCAGACGCGCTCGTCGTAGGGGTTCGCCCAGGCGGCGCCCGCGTTCGTCTTCCAGACGCCGCCGCCTTTCGTGCGCACGGCGAGGTCGGGGCGCGACGCGACGAGCGTGGGATCCTGGAAGACGACGACGCGGCCGATCAGGTACAGACCCGCGTCGTGGACCTTGCGCGCCGCCCCACGAGCGTTGTAGTAGCGCGAAGCCTGCGCTCCGACCTCTTGCGCGAGCGGGACGGCAGGGGAGACGAAGCCGATGGTGCCGTTCTCGTCCTTGACGTCGAGCTGGAGGGTGTTCAGCCCTTGCGCGCGGTACCCGACGAACTCATCGAGCTTCCCGTCAATCGAGGCCAGCCCGATCGTCATGTGGACGCCGCGGATCTCGTCCGGCAGCGATGCGGGCGCGTTCTGCGCCTCTGCCGTCGTGCCCGCCGCCGCTCCGGCGGGGGTGGTGCCGCCGGCCGTCTCGTGCCCGTGGTCGCCGCCCGAGATGAAGCGGGCGTTCAGCGCCAGCGCGACGACCGCTCCGCAGAGGACCGCGAGGAGGACGAGCCGGCGGGTGCGGCGGCGCCTCCGCGCTCGCCTGCGACGGTCGCGAAACCGTTCGCCCGGATCGATCCGTCCGGGGAAGACTGGAGGATCGTTAGGCACGGGAGACTCTGCACGCTACGCGCTTCCGGCCTCGTTCGCAAGACTTTGTGGACAACGTGAGGTTGTGGAGAACGCTGGGGGAAGGAGGAGCGCGGCGGCGCCGACCTCGCCGGGACCGCGCAGCTTGACATAACGCCGCTTATCGTGCGTTGGGCAGGCGAACCGGGGGGCCTAGGCGAGTAGGCGTTCGCGCGGGTCGTCAGCTCTCACGGGTGAGGTCGTGGTCCGGCGACACGACGACCTTGACGTTGTCGAACGTGCACTGCTCGAAGCGGCAGTCGAGAGCGCCGAGCGCGCCGACGTAGAACGCCCCAGGCTCCACGGTCGTGACGCAGTCGCGCTTCGAAGGCTCGAAGTTGCAGTCCACGAGCGTGACGTTCTCGCGCAGACGGAGATGCACCGGTCCGAGCAGCCGGCAGCGGCGGAAGGTCGTGCGCACGATCACATGCTCCTCTCCCTCGTCGGTGATCCGGCGCCGGCGAAGCAGATAGAGGATGACGTCCTCGTCTTCGAAGATGGTCGGCATCGTCTCCCGTCCTTTCTCCGTGTCCAGACCGAAGCGTATGGATCGTGTCAGACGTTCGTCTTTGTGTTGCCCGCGTGTTTCATTCGGCGCTGAGCGCCCCGCGCTTGAGGTCTCCCTGATCCGTTCGAGGGCGTTGCCCCGCACGCTGCTCTTCGCGCTCGGCTTCGGCGGGGGCGTGCTCTTGATCGGCGTCGTGGGTTCGAGTAAGCGAGCCTCCGGCCGCGCGGCACAGAGGTCTCCGTCGACGCGTCCTTCCGCCCGTACCCCCGAGCATGCGCGAAGCAGAGCAAACTCGAGGACACCGGCGACATCGAGGCCGATCTCGCCGCGTATCAGCGGCCCCACCATGCGGGCTGACTGCTGGTTGCTCGTCGACGGCCGCAGGTGCGTATCACCCGTGCGGAGGGTATGGACTGGCGCGATTCGCCTGCTAAGGTGGGAGCGAGCGCGCGGTGCTAGCGGGGAGCGAGCCGACGGTCGGCCGAGACTTGCACGCTCGTGGGGAGATGTGAAAGAACACGCATGACAGAGCCGATGGCTGACGAGACGACTGTGCAGTTCACCCATCCCGAGGAGCTCCACCAGCTCCTCGAGGCCGCCGAGACGACCGGCTTCGTCGCGCAGAGCGACCTGCTCGAGGCCATCGAGGCCGCCGAGCTCGAGGCGCTCGACGTCGAGGTGCTCCTTCGAGAGCTCGAGGAGCGCGGCATCGAGATCGTCGAGAAGCCGATCGTGCAGGAGTCCGAGCCGCCGGCGGCGAAGGCGCAGGATCCGTTCGAGGCCGGCGTCGAGACGACGACGGACGCGCTGCAGCTCTTCCTGCGCGAGATCGGGCGCCATCCGCTGCTCACGGCTGCCGACGAGGTGGAGCTCGCCAAGCGCATCGAGCGCGGCGACATGGGTGCGAAGCAGCGCATGATCGAGTCCAACCTCCGCCTCGTCGTCTCGATCGCCAAGCGCTACCAGGCGTCGGGCATG